>DATMWV010000274.1:0-7989 GCA_035562195.1 Thermoplasmatota archaeon | reverse complement strand
GATTATAACTATAGTAATAGGAAAAAACCCCTCATCAGAGATGTATCTTAAATTACGTACCACGGCATGCAACGAGGTAGGCATATCTTCAAAGCTCATACGATTTGATGCAAATGTCTCAGAAGAAACCATTCTTCAGAGTATCCAGGACCTCAATAACGATCCTTCGGTGCATGGGATTTTCATCCAATACCCGGTTCCTCCACATCTCTCACCAAATACGCTGATGAGGGCTGTTGCAGCACGTAAAGACGTTGAGGGTTTTAACCCAGAGAACCTTGGAAGAACACTTATTGGTGATGAAGGACTTGTTCCATGTACTCCTCTTTCGGTTCTAACAATCTTGGAGCATGAGCAGGTTCAACTCCAGGGAAAAGACGTTGTGATTGTGAACCATAGCAATGTCGTCGGAAAACCTCTCGCGGCACTTCTCCTTACTAGAAATGCTACGGTCACCATCAGTCATGTCTTTACGAAGAATCTGAAAGCGTACACCTCCAATGCAGATATTCTGATCTCTGGTGCAGGGGTACTGAATCTGATTTCCAATGATCATATCAAAGACAAAGCGATTGTAGTTGATGTCGGCATCATAGAAACCAAAGACGGGGTCCGTGGCGATGTTGATTTTGAGTCCGTAAAAGAGAAAGCATCATTGCTCACACCTGTCCCTGGCGGTGTCGGCCCAGTGACTATAGCATGTGCTCTCTCAAACATGGTGAAAACCTATCAACACTGCGTTGAAAAAAAATAAGACACTGATTTTTATTGATTCCAAACCTTTATAAGAAACCTGTACTTATTAATAACAATACAAACAGAATTAGGGGGATTTTCAAATGAGAAAAGAGATATGGACAAGAGCATTGGCGATAAGCCTCATACTGTTATTTATTGGAGCAAGTATCTTCCCGATCATCAATGGATCGAACACAAAAAAAACACAGAACATAGCACCACTGAATATCGGTGGACAGACCACATGGACGTCTTTTTCATTCCTCACTGAAAACGGTCATGCGATGCAAGCCTCATCAATTCATCCTGATGAACTTACATCAACACCATTCAGACTAGAAAGGACACCTGAGACCATCCCAGACAGCTCACCACTCTTGCTGGACACGGCCTTAATTTCACAACCAATGAACAATGATGTCATCCGAGGAGGAGACCTCGTTGAGATACAAGGATCTGCGAACGGATCAACCTTCCAGAATTACATCATTGAATGGGGCATCGGTGAATATCCAAACACCTGGTTCACCACCGATATTGATTTAGAAAACGATGGGCTGCTCCCTGTCATCAACGGCATCCTGGGAACTTGGGATACCAGCTTTGTTGAAGGAGAAGAGTTCCTCACCCTACGGTTAACGGTGAACTTCAGTTCCTACACCAGTCAAACCTATGTTAGAAACATGTGTCTGGACTCGACCCTCAAAGAAGGCTGGCCTGTTCACATACCCTTTTATTATGATGACCAGGGTGGATCGTACTGGTCCCTTGGGTATTTGGAACCCGTGGTCGCAGACATCAACAACGACAATTTCGGAGAGATCATTGTCTATCGACCCGCGATCCCACAACAACTCCGAGCCTACACCCATGATGGAAACCTGATCTGGTCCTCCGATGTAGGGGCTGCAGAATCAGGGAACGGAGGGAATGTGATGCTTCCAGTTATCGATGACATCAACCATGATGGTTTTGTTGAGATCATCGTCTACCGATTCCTCATGTTCAAGAACTATTGCGAGCTTTACGTCTTTGATCACAATGGGAGTGTCATGGATGGATGGCCAATCCAGCTACCAAAAGAATACCATCCGACAGTGCTTTGTGCGGATGTCAACCTCGATGGATACAATGAGATCATCTTCAAAGGAAACGATGCCTATGATATCAAACTCAGCATCGTTGATCACACAGGAGCACTCATTGGACAATGGGCGTTACCAGATATTCATTGGGGCAGCCAGTTAGTTGCGACACCCGCTGTGGGGAACTTTGATGATGACGTAGAGTTGGAGATTGTCTGTGGTAGTCCAAGTGAGAACGCTGGCTACAATTTCAGCTCTGGTGAATGGATTAATGAAGGATATCTCACCGTGTTCAACATCGATGGGACCACTCTTCCCGGCTGGCCAAAATACACCGACGGAATCATCTTTACGTCCCCTACAACCGGAGACATCAACAATGACGGTAAAGTCGAAATCCTCGTCGCACTCCAGTACGCAGGCAACGCCCCAGACTATCGCTATGGAGGTTTATACGCTTACGATGAAAACGGTAATGTCCTTCCTGGTTTTCCTTTCGAGAAAGGCTGGAACTTCTGCTCTGCCCCGGGTCTTGCCGATTTCGACAAGAACGGTGATTTGGAGATCGCATGTAGCCGCCTTGGGTTCTTTTCCTATGTCATCCATCATGATGGGACCATGGCTCTTGGATGGCCGCAACAAACCACCTGGAATGATTATTACTCCAGCATCATCGGGGACATCACCAACGACGGTGTCCCAGACATTCTTTGCACCGCAGGAGACGGGTTCTACCCAAGTTCATCGAACCATGGAGGAGTCTACGCCTGGGAATATGATGGGACTAGTATCTCGGGATTCCCCAAATCAACTGAGGTGGATGCACAAGCACCAGCTACCATCGCAGACATGGACAATGATGGTCAAGTGGAGATCATCGCAAGCTCTAATTGGGATCATGATTTTGTGACAGGCCAGGATAAATATCGAGGAAGCCTCTACGTCTGGGATATCGACGCTGAACTGAATCAATCCACCATGGAATGGCCAATTTTCCACCATGACTTGCTCCGAACGGGGATGTACCCCTTTGTTGGACATTTCATGTGTGACGCAGGTGGACCGTACATAGGTGAAACCGAACAAACGATACAGTTCACAGGCTCTGCTCGTTATGGTACACCACCCTATACCTGGTCATGGAGCTTTGGTGATGGGGCAACCTCTGCAGAACAGAATCCATCCCATACCTACACAGCGATGGGAACCTATACAATTACCTTGGTTGTCACCGATGTGGTCTCCGAAACAGCAACAGATTCCGCAACCGCAACTATCATATCGAATCAACAAGAACTAGGGATCGGTAACATCACCGGAGGGCTACTCAAAATAAAAACGACGATCAAGAACATAGGTACACTGGTGGCGAACAATATCTCATGGAACATATCGTTGGTCGGAGGATTCATCTTTACTGGAAAACGGACAGTCGGTTCTCTTCCATCCCTTGATCCTGGTGAGGAACAGACCATTACCTCAAAGCCAATTATAGGGTTTGGGAAAACTGTGGTTAAAATCATCGCAACAATCCCAGAGACCAACGTATCAAAGGACCAAAACGCGACGGTTTTGTTCTTCTTCATCAAAATGAAGTAAGATTTTACCTGAGGTTTAACACCACCATTAACGTTGACCTGAAAGAGGGTCATTCCTTCTTTTTTCTTTTTATTAATCATTTTGATTCGCACAAAGACCATGAACATTTAAAACCGTGTTAGTGCTTGACCGCTATGGATAGATAAAGATTTTTTTTCCAAGAAATAGATGATTTAGACAAAAAACTACCACGAAATCAAGACCTAACCCTCTGACTTGTTGAAAAAATACGTCCCTAACCCCATAATGATGATACAAAGAACAAAGATGATGCCAAGATCTACTACCGGGGGAAGAACATTATTGACCCCTGTAAGGCTCCCCCGTATACCATCGATCATATAGAACAACGGATCGCAATACGAAAGAATTTGTAACCATCCTGGTAATGACTCGCTTATAGGGTAAAACGCTGACGACAAAAACAACAAAGGCATCAATATCAGACTCATAAGAGATTGAAACCCTTCGAAATCTCGCATCTTTGAAGCAATGATCAGACCAAATCCGACAGCGGTAAACGACAGCAACACCATAATAACGATTGTGAGCAGTAATCCTGGAATATCAATGATAGGTACACCGAGAAGAAGGGAAATGATCATGATGATAAATCCTTGAAGCAATGCAATTGTTGCACCCCCAAGAGTCCTACCGATGACAATCGATAGCCGGCTCACCGGTGCCACCAGCACTTCTTGTAAGAACCCAGACTGTTTATCCCACAGGACCGACACACCCGTAAACATAGAAGAGAACAGAATCGCCATCGCGATGATCCCTGGAGCAAGAAAATTGATGTAGGATCCTTCCATGCCAGGAAATAGCGCGATATTAAACCCAAATCCAAGGATAAGAAGGAAGAACAACGGCTGAACAATAGTTGAAAGAACCCTGCTTTTCGCACGAAGGAACCGTTTCATCTGTCGAAGCCATAACATATAGATGGCCTGGAAGTCCTTCTGATTCATCCTTACCGTCTCCTCAGATGGAATCCTGATGGTTTGATTGCTTTAGACCCAGGAGTCTCAGGGGTCTGCTCACGCATACTTCGCCCTGTGTAATACAGAAACACATCATCCAGAGTCGGTTTCCGAACATCCACTGATGAGATCGAGACATTAATTGTCCGTGCGATATCAAAAATCGTCGGAATTTTTTCTTCACCTCGCTCCACGCCTAATGTTAAAAAAGAAACATGGGGTGTGATGTTACTCACCCATGATTCCTGTTCTAATCTCTTCTGTAATTTTGTAATATCCGAACAGGATAACGTAATCACATCATGCCCAACTGATTTCTTCAAAGTATCAACTGTGTCAATCACCAGTATTTTCCCATGATCAATAATCCCAATGCGATCACATAAAAAATCAGCTTCATCCATGTAATGTGTCGTCAAAAATATCGTCGTTCCTTCTTCTTTGTTTAACTGTTTGATGTACTCCCAGATCGCTCTTCTTGTCTGAGCATCCAGACCCAATGTTGGTTCATCTAAAAAAAGCACTGTCGGGGAATGCATCAGACCTCTAGCTATCTCTAACCTGCGTTTCATTCCACCAGAGTAATGCTTCACGAAGACATTTTTCTTATCTGATAAATCGACAAGGCTGAGAACCTGTGTTATTCGTTTTTTCCTGGTTTCTTGTGTCAATCCATACATTCTTGCATGAAAATCAAGGTTCTCTTTGCCGGTAAGCTCAGTGTCCAATGCCGGTTCTTGGAAGACAACTCCGATGTTTTCTCGTACGTTTGCCCGTTGTTTCAGGATGTCAAAGTCTGCGATGGATGCAGAACCGTCACTTGGGTACAGTAAGGTTGTAAGCATTTTAATGGTCGTTGTCTTTCCAGCGCCATTCGGACCTAGGAACCCAAAGATCTCCCCTTTCTCAACAGAAAATGAAATATGATCAACTGCTAAAAAATCATCGAATTTTTTTGTAAGATTCTTTGTTTCGATAATCCTCATACATCGACCTGATTTAATTTGTGTTACCAATATCGTTTGTTTTAATAAACTATTCTTTTTTTACCACCGCAAAATAATTATCAGCAAATCGCTTCGAATGGATTCGTACAGATTCGATATGCTGGATCTTTAATCCTGCGCAGCGCAGATCCTGGAGAAACTCACCTCTACTGTAGAGATGATAGAACCGGGGGACATTTAGGCTCTGTTGCCTCCACCATATGTCAATATCACCAAAATCACGTTTGCGAAGAAGGGCTTCTCTGAGGAAATGGCGGTAGAATTTGTCTTGCCAGCGGGACCAAACGCTAATCAATGCAGTACCCTGTGGTTTTAGGACACGTGCCATCTCTTTTAAGGCAGCGTGTCGATGTTCTTTGCCTTGGATGTTGTGTAATGATGCGATGAATAAGACTGCATCAAGGCTTTGGTCTGCGAAAGGGAGTTGGACGACATCAGCATGTATCAATGAGATATTCCTCTGGACGGTCTGGTGAAGTTTCCCCTGAATAATATGGAGAAATCTCTGGGATATATCTACTCCAATGACCTGAGAACATTGTTTTGCACAGGGAAACAGATGGCGACCGTTCCCACAGCCAAGATCAGCTACGATGTCGTGGTTGTTAAGAGTATAAATAAAATCCAGACAATACCTCCAGGGTTTTTTCCTGGTTGTATCAAAACTCTCCGCAATAGTATCCCATGTTTTTTGTGCGGTAAAACGATACTCTGGTTGCATTACTCTCCCTTTGAATAGCTCTGCTATTTGAGACGGTCTGCGATGAGTTCAAATGCGATCACCGGGTGTTCAAGATGGAAGGCTTGAATGGTTTTAGGATGTAACTCTCCAAACACGCCGATTTCTTTTTCTTTTTTTAAGACTGTTGCACATCGTCCTTCAATAAAAGCGGCATGGGTTTTTTCTTTAATCACCGGTTTATCTCCGCATTCTCGAAGAACGGTTTCAACTAGTGATTTACATTCAGTGAAGTTAGCTTTTGCGTCTATCTTAAGTGCTGCAAGATGACATCGGTTTTTTGCTGTCTCATCAACAATTATTCCAACTTCAAAAATCTGTTGGGGTAATGGGTGATGTCGGTTTTCGCGAAGCAGTTTTAGCAAGGATGGTAACAGGCTCATCCGCAGTCCACTATATTCTTCACCAATCGGGTTTTCAAGCTCGACCATGGTTCTTTTTTCTAGTCCCATCCGCTGAAACTCGTCTTCTTTATTAGAAATGACGAAGGTCGTGACTTCATTATATCCAAGGCCTATCATCAGCAGTCGTAAGCCTTCAAAGAAGGTTTGACCTGGTAATCTTCCCCCGAATGTCAAGGACTTCGGGATATCTGTTTCAAACTGATCAAAACCATATCCGACAGCAACATCCTCAATAAGGTCAACTTCGTGAAGGATATCGGAACGCCATGCAGCGATATCGACTGCGACCGTTTCATTGCCTGTATCTTGTGCCTTATGTCCCATTTTTTCTAGATAAAGGATCATGTCTTTTTCTGTAAATGTTGTTCCAAGGATTCTATTGACCGATGGGAGGGATATTGTTCTCCGCATTGGGGTAAAATCAGGTGATACTATTTTTTTTCCTTCATCATGTATAGTTGTTTGATAGATTTTTCCGCCTCGTTCTGCCAGAGCGGTTGTAACGATGTTTAGGGCATAATGAATCGCTTTTCTTTCAGTCCCGGTGACGTCGATAAAAATCTCTTTTGTGTACGGAGTCACCTCTGTTAAACTGCCATTAATGATTGGAGGAAATGACAGTATGTTATGATTCGCATCGATGATTAAAGGATATTTTTCAGCACCCTCAAGGAGATAGGCGTAATCAATTCCTTTTTCATGTTTTTTTAATATCTCGCGCAAGGTCATTGTTTCATCTTTTGCTAAAGGGATAAATGACACAGAGTCTGGATCGACAGCTTTGTAGGTGAACGGTGGTTTCACCGGCTCTGCGTTATGGACGCCTATTGCGACTTTCTTTCTATTTCTGCCTAACCCGACATGGAGTTTTTCTTGTAATCCCATCAGTGATGTTATCAGTTCATCGGTCATCGTAATGTTTTTGACTAGCGCGGTGGCGACAAATGGTCTTATTTTTTTAACCGATGCATCGACGTTCAGTGAGACGTCAGAAGGCGATGTCTCATACGTCTGCAGACCTGTACGAAACCCAAAAAAAGCTCGTGATGCACGCGCGATTCCTTCTACGGATGTGAGATCTGGTCGATTGGGAAAAAACTCTATATTGATCTCATCACCATTCATATGGCTGAAATCACCTCCGATCATCGGAAGTCTTTCAATGAGAGTCTGCTTGGGTATCGTATGACCTAGTAATTGGATGAAATCTTGATAATTGAAGGTGACAAGTGGCATATGGAAAAGGGAATAGAATGGAGGTATATTTGATTTTGCTGATGCTTGGGGGAATTTTTTGATCTGTCATTAGATTTTATTGTCAATATCTGAAATTTTTCCTTTTTTTGTCATTTCTAAAATAAAGGGATCTACAAAAATTGCATTTGTGACGAGGCGGGGACTTCAGGTACTATAAAACTTTATATACATTGATTG
>DATMWV010000273.1:0-4270 GCA_035562195.1 Thermoplasmatota archaeon | reverse complement strand
GAGTTATAAGTGGTTAGGTCGATTTGGAGAACGAAGAGCGAATCAACACCTGCAAGATGCTTTGCAATCTGCTCACATGGAGATCCGTGCTGGTGCCTATCTGTCCTATGTATTTCTCAGCACCATTATTGGTTTTCTGTGTTCATTGATTGTTATTGTGACATTTGTTTTTATTCTTCTGCCTCTCATGGGTGTGGTATTGGACAATGGATTAGTCATTTTCTTCCTGTTTATGCCCGGATTTATAGGCGTAATAATCTATGCGGCGTTACTCTCTGCGCCAAAAAGCAGAGCAAAGAAACGCAAGAAGAAAATTGATGTGAACCTTGCCTATGCAATCAACTTCATCTCTGCGATGGCTTCCGCAGGTGTCACACCTACCGAGATTTTTAAAAGCCTTTCAAAACAGGATATCTATGGGGAAGTCAAGGAAGAATCCGCGTGGATATACCGTGATGTTGGTCTTCTTGGATTTGATATTCTTAGTGCAATTAAAAAAAATATCGCTCGCACCCCATCACACCGATTCAAGGAATTCCTCCAAGGGATGGTTGTTACTGTTACCTCAGGTGGTTCTTTAAAAACATATTTTATGCACAAGGCTGACCAATACTTATGGGAAAATCGAAACCAACAGAAACAACTCCTTGAGACACTTGGTATAATGGCTGAAAGCTATGTGACTGCCGCTGTCGCTGGTGTGTTACTCCTGCTTATTGTTATTCCTCTGATGATGATTATCTCCGGGGATTGGAATGCCATGTTTCTGTACATATTGATCTTAATCATTGTGCCTCTCATTCACATTGGATTTGCGGTAGTAATTCGAGGGATGTGTCTGGGGGCGTAATCATGAAAAAAAAGAAAGAAGTGCATCAAACAAGCTACCTAAAAAATCTTTTACTTACAAAAAATGTGACAAGACTTGCCGTCTATATCGTCTCTGGGGTATTGGTTACTGTTTTTATTCTTCTTGGTATTCTTGTAATGCTTGGTATTTTCACCGGTTTTGGTGGTGTTGTCGATTATTTTGTTTTAGCACTGCTCTCTGGAACAAGCATTTTAGGAATGTACGAATCGATGCATGTTCGAAGAATCCAAAAGATTGATGGAATTTTTCCAGATTTTGTTCGGGATCTCGCTGAATCTCGTCGAGCGGGTATGACGTTTACAAAAGCGATACTTTTTGCATCAAAAGGAGAGTATGGCATCTTGACACCAGAAATTAAAAAAATTTCACAGCAGGTGTCCTGGGGTGGTAGTGTGGCTGATGCATTAGACTCTTTCGCGCAGCGTGTCAACACAAAATCGATTCGGAGAACGATTACTCTCATTATTGAGGCAAGTAACAGCGGTGGGAATGTCGCTGATGTCCTTGATGTTGCAGCAAAGGATGCACGAGAAATTAAAATGCTTGAGGCGGAACGAAGAACAAACATGGCCTCTTATGTTGTTGTCATCTATGTTGGTATGTTTGTGTTCTTGGCAATTGTGTTGATATTGTGTACAAGTTTTATTCCTGCTATGGTAGGAGGTGAAGGTTCACAGGGTATGCAGGGTGTCATGGGCGGTGGAAGCTTTGCCTCCAAAGATGAGATATCTGGTGTTTTTTATCTTGCATGTCTGGTACAAGCCTTCGGGTCAGCATTGGTAGCAGGTGTCTTTGAAGACGGTCGATATACCTCATCAGTCAAACATATTTTTATCATGATTTTTACCACATGGTTGAGTTTCAAACTTCTCTTAGGGGTTTAGATGAAAAAAAAGATAAAAGCATTCTCATTTTCCTTTAATGAACACGCTGTTTCAGAGATTGTAGGTACATTAATCCTTATCGTGATCGCGGTGAGTACATTTTCTGCTGTCTCGATTATTATTCTCAGTCCCTGGTCAAATTTTTCAAACATCGATACGCCTCAGGTTTTTTTAGTTGGATCTGTTCATAAAAATGAAGTTCTTGTTGAACACCAAGGTGGTATCCCTTTAAATTCAAACACAAAAATAACCATTACAATCGATGGAGTTGCAGATACCTTCCTTGTAAATGATTTTAATTATTGGATCGATCAAAATTCTGATGGTCTTTGGACTGTTGGAGAACGGATTATCTATCCTGCGGGGAATCTTCAGGGAAAAATAGTATCCTGTGTCGTAATCGATGTGGATAAGAATTTCATGATATTCGATAAAATTTTACAAGACGGAACAAGTGTGTTTTCCCCATATCTTACAGTGTTACCACCAGATGATGTAACAGAAACTTCTGCGATTCTCAAGATGTATTATGATTTTTATAATCAGAGTTGTTTTTCGTCAGGTTCCCTTAATTTTACCTATGGTGTTTTTGGAGGACCATATGCTAACACCCCATCTATTACGCCACTTTCTCTAGATGGCTGGTACGGCTTCCAATTGAATGGATTGCTGAGTGGTACTCAGTATGAGTACTGGTCTTGGATGAATTGTAGCAATGGGACCTTGTTTGATGGTCCTATGTCATTTTATACGTATCAAGTCACAAGGGGTCTGTGGCATTTTGATGAGGCGTTCGGATCGCCTATCGCAGCAGATGCAATTAATCCAGCCTGTGATGGAGATGTCTATGCAGCCACTTTTATACCAGGGGGTAAGATTAACGGATCTCTGAATTTCACAGGAATTACAAATTACGTTGATGTCCCACATCATCCTAAATTTAATTTAACCAATGAGATAACCATTGAAACATGGTTAAATGTATCAAAGATAGGAGCTCAGTTTCCTGGTAATGTATCAGAATTATCCTCAAAAAATATTACTGATATCTTAGGTAATTCCTGTTTTGAACCTGATTTAATACATATCACCGGAACATTGTACGCCATAGCGTATCATGATAATTCATCGACCTCTCTGACGACTTTTCAAATGAATGATGATGGTGTTTTTCTTGGGACGATTGATACAAAAGCAATAACGGTCCCACATTTTTATGAGCCAACGATTTTTCAAGTTCAGAACAATGTCTATGCGATAGCGTATGGAGCCTGTGATGATCAGACTGAAGCAAAAAGCCATATTGTTACACTCCGAATCTATGGGAATGGAACGATTGGTGCCATCATCGATACATTTGATTTTCCAGCATACTATGGAAGAGAACCGAATTTCATTAATATTGGGGCTGGAATTTATGCAGTCGCTATCGGTGGAGCATCTTTTGAAACGTATCCAACCGGATATTTAGTCACCCTATCAATAGACAATCAGGGAGATATTGGATCAGCTCTCATTGATACATTGAAGTTCCCACTTTCGACAAGTTGTTCTGAGCCCTCGATAGTTCATATCACTGGTGATATCTATGGTGTCACCTATAACGGATATGGAGCGACCGCAGGGATCGGTTATGTCATCACGGTTCATATCCTCAACAACGGTTCTATCGTAGAACCTTTAGAAGAGACCGATCAATTTGGATTACCTGGAAGTGGTTTAGAGCCAACGATGATTCATGTCGCAAACGATATTTTTGCTATCTCCTATGGAGCTGATTCAAATGATCAACTCCGAACTGGATATATAAAATCATTAAGCATTAATTCCGCTGGCCATGTAGTAAATGACTCAATCGACATTCTTCCTTTCTACACCTACCTTTCACCTATCGATTATAATTTTGAAACAGATATTTTACATATCGAGGACGAACTCTATGCTGTATCTTTTACTGGTGGTAACAATAGTAATTGGAAACGTGGTTTTCTCACGACCGTCTCTATAGATAATACGGGGAATATCTCAGATTCGGCTTTGTTTATCTATGAATTCAAAGGACGTTCTGCTCTGGGTGGAACCAGCGCTCTCAATCTTTTAAACCATGTCGATCGACTCATTGTTGCATATGGGTCAATCAATTCAAGCGAAAGAGGTTTCCTAACTATGGAACAAATCGATTTAATTGGTCAACAAAAATCCATAATTCAAAAAGGAAATGCCTTTGCACTAATGGTGAATTATAATTTACTGACCGCATGGATGGCGATAGGTAATACAACCTATACTGTGTCAGGGACTGTTCCCTTTGATAATTGGACAAAAATTGACTTCACATATGGCGGAGGATTTTTAAAACTCTATGTCAACAACGTCATCCAAACAGGGGGTGATGAGCCGTGTTCAGGGTCTCTAAAAACAAATACAGACCATCTGATATTCGGAGGAGGTTTATATGGTTCAATTGATGAAATAAAAATTTTCAGAGGTGTCTATGTTCCACCATAATTATAGT
>DATMWV010000272.1:0-2019 GCA_035562195.1 Thermoplasmatota archaeon | reverse complement strand
ACAGATTTCTGTATACGAATATAAAAAATATCAAAATTGGTGATTGATTTTTGATAAAAGAAGACGATGAATTTGTTGAACAATCTCATAATATATTTCGTCAGATAGCAAAGGATTTTATTGCAGTGTGTCCAAAATGTGAACGTATTAAGATTACCATCAGAAAAAGAAAGACCCCGAAATATAGATGTCACGACTGCGGTAACGAATTTGATGATCCTAAAGCTAAGATTGTTAATAAAACGCAAAAACAAAAAGATGACTTTGGTAGACAATACTCCAATCCTGATGAATAGAGAATCATGTGTTTGTCAAGGTTTCATTCTTTCTTCAACACCAATCATAATTGAATGAGCCACGTAGCGAGTATACAAAGACGTTGAAAAACAAAGGCATGTTAATTCATTTTTTTCGCTCTATACTATAAATATATCCACAATTTTGACAGTTTAGACCTACGTCAGAAACCAACCTAAATGTATCACCACCACACGTTGGGCATATCATTCTATTTTCACCATCACACCTTCAAGAGATGGTTATTTATTTTTCATCTTTTTTCGGTTTTATCTCATTGTTTTTCGACTTTATCTCGTTGATATTTTTCCACGCTTTTTTAACCCGTTGTCCAAAAGTTGTCATTTCTACACCCCCTCACGTACAATTCCCTAAACAGTAATCGCTTTATATGATCAATCCTAACGACCTTATAGGTTGAATGTCAAGCACGAAGATTTGACTTTTTTAGTCTGGAAACATGTTTGACTCATGTTTTGTGTGAATCTAGATAATAAAAGAAGAAGATAGAGTTAAGTTTCCCCTAGTGCTCCTATCAGGATTGAACATCACAGGTATAACTCTCTCTTTAAAAACCAGCAGGTTGTACAAATAGTTATATATCAACGACAAATACAAGAGGTCATTATCGCTACTGATTCCAACAGTGGAGAGAAGTTATTATGACAGAACTTGAGTCAGAACATGGTGAAAAAATCTGGAAAAAATTCATACGAAGACAATTGAAAATGCTTGTGTTGTTTATCATTGCAGCTATGATAGCAGCGATGAGTGCTGTTCTTGTTTTTTTATGGTTCGTTGGAGATGCTCAAGCGACTAGTCTTGTACCGGGAACTTTAAATTTATGGACCATGGGATATCTTGTGACTTTTTTGCTACATTTACTTTTCTGGGAGGTTATTTTCATCGGTATACCGGTGCTCGTAACAATAGCAGCGGTCTATTTCCTCTGGTGGAAAAAACTACCTGCTGAGGAAAGAAAAGAATATATGCATGGGCATCTTTTCGGCAAACAGTCACGCAGCCGGGATGGCGGGGGAGCAATAACCTTCCTGGTCAATATTGGATTCATCATCAAGGTGTACCTTGATGGTAACTGGAATGTTCCGTTTGCAACATGGAAATTTGATTATCTCGTCTCCTCATATCTTTGGGTAATTATCTGGATGGTCATCATCTTTGGGATTCCTCTTTTGATAGGTGTCGTCTGGTGGCTGCGTCGTAACATGCAAAAAACAACATAGTATCGTGAGTTCCAATGAAAACTCTTGTAATCGTGTTTTCCTATCATCATAAAAACACAGAAAAAATAGCGCAGGTGATAGCAAAAGTTCTTGATGCACAGGTTAAGTCTCCGCAAGATACTGGTTCTGATGAACTGAAAAAATATGACCTAATAGGCTTTGGTGCAGGAATCGATAGTGGAAAACACTACAGAGAACTACTTGACTTTGCCGATGCACTGTCACAAGTCACCGATAAGAAAGCATTCATTTTCTCAACCAGTGGAATTACAGGAGAAAAGAAACTCACCAACGACCACTCGGCACTTAGAGGAAAACTGAAATCTAAAGGTTACTTGATTATTGATGAATTTCAATGTAAAGGATTCAACACCAACAGTTTTCTCAAATATTTTGGTGGAATGAACAAAGGAAGACCCAACAGCGAAGACCTCAAATACGCAGAAAAGTTTGCTTTAAACCTGAAGAAGAATATACG
>DATMWV010000271.1:0-5639 GCA_035562195.1 Thermoplasmatota archaeon | reverse complement strand
GTATAGATTTTCACATGATGTACTTTTTTTTTCCCAGGAACCGTTTCGCGTTTCATTGCATTTATATTCTCTTGGTCTCTAAAAACTTTATGCTTCTCTGAAAAACTAGTTTTAAATACGAAAAACCCATGTGATACATGAGGTTAGAGAATGACTGTCGATTATTATCAATGTCAAACCTGCAAGAAGAAGACCATAATAACTGATAAGAAAGAAAAACCAGAATGCTGTGGGAAACCAATGAAGAAGATATCGGTTGATATCTGCCTGCAACCAGATCATGCTGAACATTCTCGGCCGATGGGCGAAGACGAGCCGTGTGATGATTTCCGCGGTGGAAACTAAAGCGAGGATAGAATTATGGCAAAATGTGTTGTCTGCAGTTGTGAATTTAAAGATGAAGAAAAAATAAAACACATCCATATAAAAGGGCAGCCAAAAAAGGTCTGTGAAGAATGCATTGCAGCCATCAAGGGCTTTGCATAATTACCTGTTTTTATTCATACAGATGTAGACGGTTCTGTGTCGTGGTCCATCTCCTTCATAAAAAAAGATATGCTGCCAGGTCCCAAGAACAAGTTTTCCGTTTGTGACCAGTACTGTTACCGATGCACCAAGCAGGCTTGCTTTGATGTGCGCGTCACTGTTTCCTTCAGAATGGTGATAAGACGCATTTTCCGGTATCAGTTTTTCTAGTGTTTCGATAATGTCTTGTTGAACGTCGGGGTCTGCTCCTTCGTTAATGGTGATACCAGCGGTCGTATGCGGGACATACACGATGAGATATCCATCAGTGATTTTTCCTTCCTTGACCAGTTGTTGGACCTCATTGGTGATATCGATCATCTGATTTCTTTGATTCGATGTGATATGGAGTTCCTTCATCAAGAAGACTCATCTGTTTTTTTCTATTTAAAATGTGATGATGAGAAAACATTTTTGTACCACCGCCTGGTACTGCAGCCCCAGAAGAACATGAAACTAGCTCCGAGTGCGATTCTCTTTGATATGGACGGCGTCCTTATCGATTCACTTGATTCCTGGTGGAAAGCGTTGAACAATGCGCTACAGAGATTCAAACATGAAGAAATCACCCGTGATGAGTTCATAAAGACGTATTGGGGCCATGATCTCAAAGCAAACCTCAAACGATTGCACCTGAGACCTGAGGTCGCCAAGTTCTGCAACATCACCTACGGCAATCATCTTGATTACATCGCGATATACCCTGATACAAAGAACACATTACAATCGCTGGCAACCTACAAGAAAGCAGTCATTACAAATACCCCTTCTGATTGCGCACGACAGATCCTTCGAAAGTTTCAAATTGAGCAGTATTTCAAAGCAGTCATCACCAGCGATGATGTCGTCAGATCAAAACCTGCCCCGGAGATCGTCTTCAAAGCATGTGAACGACTTGGAGTCGATGTAAAAACCGTCCTGCTCATCGGTGATACAGAAAGTGACGTGAAAGCAGGCCACGCAGCTGGATGTACCGTCGTTGGATTGAACATCCCTGCGGATATCACGATTCAGAGACTATCAGAATTATCATCTCTCATATGTTAAAAGAGATAGTTGTTCCTTTTTTCCTTCTGAATCGGAATAGTTAAAAAGAACCTATGAGATGCAAGGAAAGTGAGTACCATGGAGGAAGAAATTCAAATCATTGAATATAAGAACGTTGACCTTTCAAATTCAGTGCTTATAGAGGCGTTCCCCACTGTTGGGCTTGTCAGTTCGATCGCAGGTCATTTCCTTGTTGAACAATTGAAACTAGAGGAGATTGGCACGATCAGCTCCCGTTACTTCATGCCTGCCGCCGTGATCCATAACGGAGTACCATCTCCACCAGTAAGAATCTACGCGGGGAAGAAAATATGTGGGTCAACGGGTGAGTGTAATCAAATAGTTGTCATCATCTCCGAATTCATGCCATCAGTCGATATCATCAAACCAGTGGCAAACATGATTCTGACCTGGGCACAGAAAAAGAAATGCAGTCATATCGTGACATTAGAAGGGACCCATAGCCTCAATCCAAAAAAACCAAAAACCTATGGGGTTGCCACCACACAGAAAATGAACGACATCCTCAAAAAATACACCATTGAAGAAACCAAGGAAGGTATGATCACAGGGATAACCGGGGTCTTGCTCTTTGAGGGAGCACGATTGAAACAAGATGTTCTGTGTCTTCTTGCTGAGGCTCATTCATCATATCCAGATTCTCGTGCCGCAGCATTACTTGTCGAAACACTAGATAAAATGCTCCCTGAAATAAAAATAGACACCCAGCCCTTGTACAAAGAAGCAGAGGACATCGAACAGAAGATCCGATCGTTCATCAAACAAGCACAACCGACTGCCCCGTCTTCAGTCCCCCATCCATCACAGATGTACGGCTAATCACACTATCCGTTGTCGGTATAACGGTTCAGGAACACAAATTTCTCAAGAGGAAAGCGATCTGGTCTTTTCTTCTCAGCCGCTGCTTGTTTTTCAGAGAGAATAGGATGGATGGTCGATGCATGTTTTCCTAAATTTACTAAGGTGATGACTTCAAGATCATCTGGGATGCCAAGGATTTCTCGTGTTTTTTCCACGCTGTATCCTGCGATAGGATGGGCAACTAAACCTAATTCTGTTGCTCGGAGGATGAGAAATGCAGTCGCCATCCCGGTGTCAAACTGATGGTACAGTCGCTCCCCGATGATGCAATCATACTCTTTTTTGCTGAGTACTACAATTATCATTGACGCACGCTGCGCCCATTCGTTTCCTTTTGAGAGTGCCTCATGCATTTTCTTTAGCATCTCTGGTTCATAGACAAACACGAATCTCCATGGTTGATTGTTGTTGCATGACGCTGAGAGTTGTGCGTGTGATGCAAGATCCTTTATCAAATCCTGTGTGATTTCAACAGGGTCAAGTGAGCGGTACGCCCGTCGGTTTTGAATCGCCTCATTCACATCCATATGATACCTCCATGATAGGTGAAATTGATGAAGAATAATTATCCATTATGCTCATAAGCGTTTCTCTTACTGACCATCGGGAAAGAAAACTATAAGATAGTGTGAGGCTATTTCCTGTCTTATGGCAATTGGATTTGCGTTGTTAAGTATAAGCCCGCTTCATGAAAAAACAGTGTACGAGAAACTGAAGCAAATATCGGAAATCATCGAAGTCCATCCGCTCTTTGGGGAATTCGATATCCTGGTTAAAATTGAGGCATCAGATATCGACTCTATCGGATGTATCGTGATTAATAAAATCCGGTCGATTCAAGGTGTGATGGATTCAAAAACCTTGATCGGGACAAAGAGCTTATCTGGATAGGACGATATTCCTTCTTCATTCCTAATCAAGAGCTTCGAAATTTTTTGTATATCCTTCTTTGTCTTTCTTTCTCTATATTGATACAATTATTGAATAATTATATTTATAGGGATACATTTATGTATGAGGGCTGTACATGCCTACGCAAGGGGAATATCCATGAAACGACACGGTCTGACGATTTTTTTACTTGCCCTGCTTCTTTTTTCAACAATATCAAATCCTGTTCTTACCGCACAAAAATGGACAAAAGATATCTCAACACTGCCTAAAAACACAATTTATGTCGATGATAGCAACACCCAAGGACCATGGGATGGATCCTCAGATTATCCCTATCAATCTATCAACGACGGCATCCTGTATGCAGCAGAAGGTGACACCGTCTATGTGTTTAGCGGACTATACAACGAGACCGTATTGATTGATAAATCCATTTCTATCAGAGGACAACAACAAGATATTACCATTATCGATGGACAGAACAATGGATCTGTCATCACCATAACCAGCGAGAATGTAAACCTCAGAAGATTCACGATACGGAACTCTGGAGGATATCAAGGAGACGCAGGGATCGCGATCAGTGCAAATACCACCACTATAAAAGAATGTACCATCTACCGGACACGAGCCGGTATCTCTGTTCAGACGAGCAGTGAAACCACTATAACCTCATGTCGATTCCATACGAACGGATTCGGTATATGTTCTTCGTCGTCCGTATTTATCAGTATCGATCAATGTACCTTCTATCATAATGGCGCAGGTGTCTATCTTTTTGACACCGCCTGCATCACCATCACTCATTCCTACGCAGATACGAACGGTATCGGTTTTCTCTGTGAACGATCCTCGCACATAGACATCTCCGAATCAGCGGCTCGTGATAACGATGATAATGAAGGCGGGATGTTTTTCGTGGATTGTCAGTATATTAACCTTATCAATTCTTATCTTGTCCATAATGGCGTTGGTGTGAATCTTGTCAATTCATCAGCCTGTTTCATTGATCGGTGTAATTTTTCTTTGAATACTCATTTCTCCTGTAAATTATTAAAATCTGGGTCGAGTATTCTGTTAACCAATTGTGTGTTTACACAAAATCTACGCTTTGGGCTCTTCGCAGAGGACAGTGCTTTTTCCATTTCTTGGAGCAATCTCTTTAGAAACGAAAACTATGGTCTGTACGCGAAATCATCAGCGATAGATGCCAGTTATAACTGGTGGGGCTCCAGAAACGGACCAGGGCATACTGGTCTTATCAGAGCGGATCGTGGAACTTGGAATCCCCGTGAGATATCGTATCGGCCATGGCTGACGTTTCCGATGCCTGAGATCGGACCAGACTGGGACCTGGAGAAAACGTTCCAGAAACCGACCTATACCGATCCATGGACTGAGCATATCAGCTTTGCTGATCCTGACACAGATAGTGATGGAGCACCAGACTGGTGGGAAATGAAATGGGGGTACTCTACAATGATCTGGGATGATCATCAGCATCTTGATCCTGACAGTGATTCTCTGAACAATATTGAAGAATGTTACATGGATCAAGCTGGTTCAAATCCTTTTATTAAAGATATGTTTCTTGAGTTTGATTGGACAAAAAGTTTATCTGCGAATAGCACCAACAAACCACCAATTGAAGAAATCACTCAAATGATTGATGCGTTCGCCCGGCAGAACATCAGCCTTCATGTGGACACTGGTGAGCTTGGTGGTGGAGAAGAACTTCCCTCACAATCGCATGTTACCTATGCTGAGATCATCGAGATCTACTGGGATGCGTTCCTCCATAATGATTTGAACAACCCTCGACAACAGATCTTCCATTATGGGATAATCTGTGATTACTCTCAGAGCGCAGGGTTTGCAATCATGGGATGGAGCCATTTGAACGCATTCATCATTAGCGCACAACTCCTTGAAGAATTATATCCCTATAAAACCAAAGGATGGCTTGCTACTGCTGCATCAATGCATGAACTAGGGCATACTTGTGGGCTCATCGCCACTAAATTCATCGGGATAGATAATCGGAATACCGTTAATCCTTTCTATAAAGAATTCTGGGCATACTTGCCTTATAAAAGTATGATGAACTATCATTATACATATTCATTCTTGGATTTCTCCGATGGTTCCCATGGACGAGGAGATTTCAACGACTGGGGAAACCTTGATTTCTCATTTTTCAAAAATACCCAATTTGAATATCCTGTCTTCCCATAAGTTTTAAGTCGATTATGTACATATTAATAAAAAAGGATAGGAATGCCTCCTTATTT
>DATMWV010000270.1:0-5451 GCA_035562195.1 Thermoplasmatota archaeon | reverse complement strand
TTTTTTATAATGTGTCGTATCCCGAAATTACTTCCTCCTAAAAAAACCATTTGGAAAAGAATATATGCTACTTATCTTTCTGGGAGATACTTGTATGTTGAGTTTTCGAGAGATGAAAGACAGGGAATACATCCCTCATGGAACCTATCTGAAATTACTTATTGGCGGTGCTCTTTCTTTGAGTAAGGTGTTATTAAGTAACCCTGGTGAATTAAAAAAACTCCGGACAATCCAGGGTTCCGAAGAACGATATATCAGACCAAAACGACCCTATGAATTACCGCCTTTTAAGGAAGGGATGCGATGTGGCGTCACGGATGAGAAATACCTCAGACCGACACTGTATTGTAACCCATGCGCCCCTGAGGTTGTGGCTCTGGCCCACGAACTTGGCGCGTTTCAGAAAACAGACTATGAGTTCGCAAAAGCTGCTTTTGAATTCGTCAAAGAAAAGCTTGATTTAGAAATATGCCAGATGGACCCTGTTGAGGAGACGATACGCCGGGGTACAGGAACCTGTTTTCATTTAATCTCGGTGTTCATCGCATTGTGTCGTTGCGCTGGAATCAAGGCACGGTATAAGACCTTTGCAATGAACATGATTCAAACATGGTACGATGCTATGGTTGGGTCAGATCCATTAGTAAAAAAATGGTACGACCAAATGGGATTCTTTATGATGGAAGGAGAAGGAGAGGTACTCATTGATGGAAAATGGGTCCCTGCTCATGTTGGCCCCACCGCAGAACGGCAAGCAGCAGGTGGTATTCCTATTACGAAGTTTGGTGAGGGTTCTCTTGGCATCTGGTTCTTTGCACTGCCAGGAACAACGATGAATATGGAATCGATCCCGTATGGTTTAGGTGCAGGTGCCAATCTTTTAAAAAGGATTGCTCCGGGCTCCATGGAACGTGTCAATATCAGCATTCAGCATCAAAATAAAATGGGAAAAAAAATTATTGAAGAGGCAGGCGGTAAAGACGCCTATGATGTAATGGCACGTAAAAAACGCGCGTCGCAAGCACCAACTCTTGATTTATCAGATAAAAAAGGAATAGTGTTCGGGGAGTGAACACCTATGCGTTCTGATGGAGAGAAAAAGATTACTGGTTTGAAGAATCCTCAAACCCGTCGATATATCTTGTACCTTGTCATCTTCATGGGGATGATCGCACTCATGGATCAGTACCTCTCATTCATCGAGACTACTGCGATCCCAAACATACTTCGTGAATATTCAGTAACTGATGCACAATATTCATGGTGGAAAGCACTGTATTTCATCCCAACATTCTTGATTGTCCTCCTCAATGGACTTACTGATATCATCGGCAGAAAAAAATCCCTGCTCATCCTCATATTATTGTTCGGGCTTGCGTCACTTGGAATCGTCTATGCTACCCCCTCATTCCATCTGTACATGCTATTCTTTGCAATCATTACGTTTGCGACCGTCTCAAACATGTGGGCGATTCCAATTAGCGAAGAAGCACCCGCTGAAAAACGCGCGAAATACCTCTCCATTATTTATTTCATGAGTTTGATTCCTCTTCAAGCGATCATCCCACCGTTACTCGCCCGTGCAGGGCTGAGTTGGAAATGGATGTACGGGATCATGTTTCTCTTCATGATACCGGTTCTTGTCATGTGGTTTTTCATGAAAGAAACAAAACGCTATGAAACAATAAAAGAGGAACGAAGACTTGGCAAACGAAAGAAGCATTTCTATGGTATTGGGGTTATTAATCGATGTGATTTGAAATACATCATTTTTTCAGGTATTATTTGGATGTGCTGGCTGATCGTCTCGATGTTTGTCGTCTGGGCTGGTCATTACTTCATGGACATCCATGGATATACTTTAGATCAATGGTCCATAACGTTACTAGGCAGCCTCCTGATGATGATGGCCGGAGCGATTATCGGTGGCTGGACCATGGATAAGATGGGGAGAAAAACCGGTCTTATTATCGGATGTGCAGGACTTGGATTGTTCGTCGTACTCATAGGATTGACCCCTGTCCCGATCGCTCGTTTCATGGCGATGATCACCGGATTTTTCCTTGGGTTTTCCTATACATGGATTATCGTGTATATCCCTGAAATTTTCCCAACAGAACGACGAGGGAGTTGCATGGGTTGGACAACAACCACAGCACGGGTCTCGTATGTCCTGGGACCGGCACTTGCTGGAATCATGCTGACTGTTTCTCCATCGATGGTATTGTTTTGGGTCCTAGGGGGACTTCTGATGATTGTGCCAATCGTTCTTGTATTCCTCTTCCACCCCTATGAAACAAAATTAAAGGAACTTGAAGAAATCGAGGAAAAACGACAATCGAGTTCCTAGAGAATTACACTTCTCTAACATTCTTTGTATATTTTCTTAGAGCGCTTCTTTAGGGTACTTCAGAAATATTTACTTTTGGTAAAAGACTTCGAAAAAGATGATATGGAAATCGGTACGGGTTGTACAACAAGTCCTTTATAACGCGAGCGACAACACTATTTGTTGAGGAACTCTTATGAAAACAATCCTGCGGAGAAAAGACAACACCAGTATTTTCTGTCCACCTGTACATCAAAAATACCCTCAATCCTATAAAACGAAAGGTATTGAATTGATGATCGCGTGTTTCATCATTGTAATCGGACTTTGTATTATAATCATCACGCAATAAACAACAGGTCAAGCCTCCTTATATGACCCACCTTTTTTTTCCCCTTTTTTCGAAATTTATATAAAACAGAAGTCCCTAATAGACACATAACGACAGTGAGCAAAGGAACGTACGTGCATGATCAGTGTCAAAGTCTACCAGCAAGGGGATGATACTATCATCGGTGCCTGCGATGAGCATCTCCTTGGCAAGAAGTTTCGCAGAGGAAAACTCCAAATTGATGTAGCGAAACGCTTCTATGACGGAGAGCGAATTGATAGGAAAACCTTGGAAACGTTTCTACGTGAGGCAACAATCGCAAACCTCGTAGGAAAAGAGACGGTGGCATGTGCAATCGACCTAGGACTGGTCGATCCGAATTGTATTTTGAAGATAAAAGGAGTCCCTCACGCTCAGGTTGTTCAAATGATCTGATCGTTATAATGGATCTTTGCTTACGAGTGTGTTGATTTTTTCCCTCATGTTTTCATAGTGGGTCCCCATCCAATAATACTTTGAACAGGAAGGACAGACCCAGAACTCATTTCTTGTCTGGAATACCTTCTCAGGTATCTTCTTTTTAATTACTTCTTTATCAATAGAGTGAAGTGAGGTGTTGCACAGCGTACAACGAGTGAGGATTTTTTTCTCATCGATGGGTATTTCCTGAAGGATCTGGTGTAATTGTTCGGTGAGATCCGTCGTGTGTATCTCCAGAACAGGGACGAGTGTTTTTTTTGCTCGTATCAGCAGTTCTTTATCCCGAGAGATAAGCAGTCGTTTCTCACGCTGTGCGATCTGAAGGATAAGATCGTCGTTCATCGTCGCATCCGGGTAGACAGTATCAAATCCAAAAATACGTAGCCATTTTGCAAGCGAGCCAAGCATATGATCGCAGAGCAGCTTCATTCGAGAGGATAAAGGAGAGGAGGGATTTTGTCTTTTCTGAGAAAACCTACTTCCTTGTATTAATAGTATTTTTTGACTTCAAGCAGGTCGTGGTTCGGGTTTCCTGCGTTATCGTATGCGATGATAATGATGGTGTGTTTGTGGAAGAGGAGCGATGGTTTGGACCATGTCCAGCTATAGGGTGATTGGGTATCGACAAATTCTGGATTTACAGAATCATCTATCAGGAACTCGACTTTCGCAATCCCTGATTGTGCATCTGTTGCTTCCACCTGGATATTGATAGAGCCATAGATGATGGTATTTTTTCTAAACAACCCGGAGAATAAGCGTAAGCCCCAGAGATACAATCCGTTAGTTGGTGTTTGTATCTTGACGACGGGAGGGATCGTGTCTTCACCGGCGTATGGTGCAACCAGAGGATAGCCGTCTGTGTTCATCCCATCAAGGATGATATAGGCAACATCACCGATGCCGTCACCATCACTGTCAGAACCAGTGTAATCACTCCAGTAGTTACCCCCGGAGGGATAGCCGTCATCCCAGATGTTCGCTGCATCGTCATAGGCTTGATGACGGTTTGATTTGAAATTATTATGATAGAGATAGTTATTGGATGCTTCAGTAATTCCAACCCCTGCGTAGAAATTATCGGCTATGTTGTTCTCAAAAATATGGATTCCTTGACATCCTGATTTTAGTGTGATGCCGTTCCATCCATTCTCCTTAATCTCATTGTACGCAATCGTTGCATCTTCAACAGAATGTTTTAAAACAATTCCTTGGAAGTTCTTATAGATGATAGTATTTGTAAGAGAACAATTCTTGCCGTTCACCACGATGCCGGCATTTTGTTCTTCGACGCCACTGTGCTGAATCATGAATCCTTGAAGAGCAACATCACTGGCACAGATGGTCACCACATCACCAAGGTTCCTGCCGTCGATGATAGTCTCATGGTTGTCTTGACCGATGAGGGTTAGTGATTTGTGTAGTGAAACATGTTCCCAATACTGTCCGTTTTTCACCAGAATAACATGAGTATCCATGGTATCAGGATCATTGATAGCTCCTTGAATCGTGAGGAATATTTCATCGGTATCTTCATTGACTATCGAACCATAGGGATGGATGAGCGGATAATTGTCAGCGGAGCTGTTCCCAGTCGGATACGAAAATTCTCCTATTCCGTCTTCATTTTCATCGGTTCCTGTGTAGTCATTCCAGTAATTTCCACCAGATGGATACCCATCATCCCAGGTACTGTTTGCGATGACATCAAACGCTTGATAGGTATTGTCAACAATGTTATTGTGATAGATAGTATTGTCGTATCCTTCAATCACACAGATTCCATAGTAGTTGTTTTTTTCTATGTTATTATTGAAAATCGTGTTATAGGGAGTATGAATCAAGATGCCTGCGTTGTTTGGATTACTTCCACTGTGGGTGATAGTAAATCCAGTGATCATGGCTCCTTCTGCGATGATTTTAACGACGGTTCCGAAATCATTACCGGTAATAACGGTGCGCTCTTTGTCCTGACCGATAAGCTCAAGGGACTTGGGGACGACAACATTTTCTACATAGATACCATTGAAAACAGAGACAATATCTCCCCCAGACGCATGGTCAATACCGTCTTGTATAAACTGGTACGGGTAGTCCATAGTTCCGTCCCATGGTCCTGCAGTATTATCATCGTCAACGTAGATGGTCGATCCTCGCTCTGTTGTATGAGTTCCATTTTTTTGTATTTCATTAAATATACTTGCAGATCCCGGGATGATGAACAGGCCTGCAATGAAGATCGTAAATAGAGCTTGATAAATAGGTTTCCTATGATGTGTTTTGTTCATACGTATTCCTCCTTCTCCAACTG
>DATMWV010000269.1:0-21183 GCA_035562195.1 Thermoplasmatota archaeon | reverse complement strand
CACTAAAAACACAATCTCAGGAGCCAATCGAGGCATTACTGATATGATGAATGCACTACCCGGAGAAAATACATATTTCATCATCGATGAAAATCATCTGAAGAATAACAAGGTGGCTGTCTTTCTAGTTGGTTCACGGGATTATACCATAACATGCAACGAAATTTCCAATGCAACAACCATAGGATTGTATCTAAGTGAAGAGGTTTTTTCCGGTTCGAATCCAGAAAACGTTTCGATAAAAGACAATCTTATATCCGATTCAGCCCAGGCGATGGTTATCGAGTACTCTATCAACATGACCGTCGAAGGAAACCATCTCCAACGAAACACCCTTGGCCTATCAATCCTCCATTGCTCCTTCACAACCATAAAGAGAAACACGTTTCAGCAGAACAACCACACAGCGAGCTATCAATGGGCGATCTATCCTTTCTCACGTAGCTCATACAAAATCCCGAAATTCGATATGAATTTCTGGGACCAATCCCAAGAAGCACCCTATCCGGTCACCGGTCGATGGAGTTTCTTCAGACCCAGTCTCTTCTTCAAATTCCCCTGGGTGACCTATGACCGACACCCAGCATCAGAACCCTATCTGAAAGGATGATAAAATGAAAATACAATTTGAATCTTTGAAAAGAATCTTTGCTCTTGGAATCATTGTTGTAGTCCTTGGATCCTGTTGTTTCCCAGCGACTGCACAACCGACCAAACAAGCATTTTCAACATCCCAAGGAAACTGGTTATACGTTGGTGGAGCGGGACCAGGGAATTACACTAAGATTCAGGATGCCATCGATAATGCATCCACCGGAGATACCATCTACGTTTACCAGGGGATCTATCATGAAGCACTTATCATTGATACGTGGAGCTTAACGATGATCGGAGAAAACCGAGATACCACGATCATTGAGACAAACACCTCTCAAGATACCATTATCATCAAAAAAAGTGATATCAGCATCCGAGGATTCACCATCATCGGAGAAGACAGCGGGATCTACGTGCGGGGAGAATTATTCACCATAACCATTTCTGACAATAACATCATGCAGTGCTATCGAGGAGTGGAATTCGAATACGATTGGGATAACTTCGGGATCACCCTGGAAAATAATAATTTTTATTTGAACCACTGCGGAATCTATCTGTTCTGTGACCTGTGGCCTATTATCATTAGAAATAATCTGTTTGATGAGAATTTTAATGGGATGGAGGTCGGTGGAACTTTTCTGGTTATCGAAAACAACACCTTTAAGAACTCCCAGGGAAGCGGCCTTGTTCTCTATGGTGGACAGTCGATTATTCAAGACAATGTTTTTTTGGAAAATGGCGATGGATTGAGTGGCGGAGGGAAAGAACAGACAATTACTGGAAACCTGTTTCTTGACAATCGAGTTGGGCTCACGCTCGGTGGCTCAACACATCAGATCACCAGCAACCTCTTCAAGAACAATTCTTTTGGTGTCATGATCACCGGCTTTGCCACCACCGTGAGTCAGAACAATTTCATCCAGAACGAAAAAGACGCATGGTTTGCAGAGAAGAACCGATCCCATGGGAACATCTGGAACAACAACTATTGGACTGACTCCGTCCATCTTCTCAGCCGTACCCTGATCTTTGGGAAGATACAGACACACATAAAAAAATTCCTTCAATTCAATCCCTATGAAACCACATATTTCTGGATACCCTGGATCAATGTTGATTCAAAACCTGCAAAGGATCCTTTTCCGATTAGATGATGGAGTATGAAAGGCATACTTGGAGGAAAAAAATGATTCCTAATTGGAGGAATAAAACTGTGAGAAAGAAAATGATTGTAATTGGAATACTCCTGGTTTTCACAGGAATAATGTTAGCTCCCTGTACCACATCAGACGGCACAAGACCAGCCCCCAGGACAACCTCGGGATGTCCTCTGATTCTTCTTGATGAGCCAGGAACACTCTCCGGTTATGTTACCGATACAGAGATGAGCCCGATCCAAGGAGCACATATCCGGGTGGACTTCCATGACACCTACCGAGAGAACTACAGCGATGCCACCGGGTATTATCATGTGACCGACATCCCGTTGTGCTATTGCATGAAAAATGTGACCTGCTCCAAACCAGGGTACATCCCCGCATCGGTCTCCCTGACGATAACAGAGAACACCACCTATGATTTTATCCTTGCATCGACAGGACCCTGGTTGTACGTCGGAGGAAATGGACTAGAGAATTACACCAGGATTCAGGACGCAATTGATAACGCCAGCAATGGAGATATCGTGTTTGTGTATGATGATTCATCACCCTATCAGGAAAAACTTATCGTTGATAAATCAATTATTCTGTGTGGGGAAACGAAAGAGACAACAGTCATCGATGGTGGGAGCGTCACCATACTCATTCTTGCAGATGACGTGGTTGTGAGCGGGTTTACTATCACGAACAGTCAATGGCTCTATGGCATCCATCGTGCTGGCATCTACATCCTTTCCAATCGTACGCTCATTTTCGACAACATCATCACACATGTCTGGGAAGGTGTCGCATGCGGATGGTTCAATAGATCAATTAACCATATCACAATAGAACGTAACAAAATCGATTATGTGAAAGGACAAGGCCTCTCATTCGTAAACACAAAATTTGTTACTATTTCAAACAATACAATAAACAATACATTTAGCAGTGGAATTAATATCAATAACGCTTCTGAAAATTCTATCATACAAAATTCAATACAAAACATTTCTGATGGTCATGGTATCCAAGGATGGGATACGGATGGTTGCCAGATTGTTCGCAATACAATACAAAACGGAGAAATGAATGGTATTATGCTGATAGATTCAACAAATGCAATCATTTCGTCCAATGTTATTATCGCTATGAGTGAAAGTGGTATTAGCTCTGAACGTTCAATCGTTATCTCTAATAACACTGTCGATTCCTGTGACAACTATGGTATCATTGTCTCTGGAGACCATTGTAATCTTACGGGGAACAGAGTGATCAACAATAGAATAGGGATGTTTCTCAGTGAAGGAAGCAATTGCATTATCACATCAAATATCATCAAACAAAATGAACACGGTCTCAACCTCGCGGGAACCCCTTATACGACCGTCAGTCAAAACAATTTCCTGGACAATGAGAATGATGCAAATTTTACCTCTTTAATAACAACAATAATCGGAGTTTTCACCTGCATTGGCACAAGGTTTCAGCAAAATTATTGGAGCAACACACGATTTTTTCCAAAAATTATACCGGGGACTATTTATTTTACGAGAGATGGACAGAATTTCACCCGTTTCCCTCTGTTCAAAATAGACATGCATCCTGCACAAGAACCCTATGATATTGGAGGAATAATCAAATGAAAAGAAAATGGTTAGCGATTGGAATCATACTCGTATTCGTTGGGACCAATATTATTCCATCCACTGCACAGATTATGGAAAAAACTGAGTCAACAGCAAGAGGAAATTGGTTGTATGTCGGTGGGAGCGGGCCTGGAAATTACTCAAAGATCCAGGATGCGATCAACGATTCACATAATGGTGACACTGTTTTTGTATACGATGATTCATCACCGTATTACGAGCATCTCGTGATAGAGAAATCAATTGCTCTTATCGGAGAGAACAGGCAGACGACCATTCTTGATGGGGAGAATTCTGGCATAGCTGATGTCGTCTCACTCGATGGGGACGGGATTGTCCTGCGAGGTTTTACCATACAGAATAGTGGCAACGATGGGTACCATTTGTATAGTGGTGTATGTCTTCAGTACGGGTCATCCTTGAATACAATCTCTGATACCTGTGTTACGAATAATTACTATGGCCTGATTATCTCCCACAGCTCGTCGAATAGCATAGAGAACAATAGTATTAGCAATAACAGGATGTACGGGCTCTATCTCAGTGCGTCCCGCGGCAACACCATTGTCAATAACACGTTTACTTCAGGTGATGGACTTTCTATTTTCGGGAATTATGTAGAGGACTTGAACACCCATACCATCCTGAACAACACCATGGATGGACGGCTGATCCGATATTACAAAAATGAAAGCAACCTCATCATCCCGGAGGATACTGGAGTAGTGATCCTTGCGAACTGTACTAACTGCATCATCAGAAACCTTGATTTCTCAGATACCGATGAAGCTATCCAACTATTGAACTCCTCCTACACCATCATCTCTGAGAACACCATCCAGGGTTGTGCTATTCATGGGATCCGCCTTCTTTATGCGTACAACAATGATGTCCGCAATAATATGTTCAGGAACAATACCAAGGTGGGTCTGTATATCTTTGAATCAGGTATCACGACCATTGGAGGAAACACATTTATAGAAAATACCTATGGCATCTATCTTTCAGCGACCTACAGGAATCGCATTATCGGAAACACTTTTTTACGTAATCAGTATGGTATTGGATTAGTGGAATGCAATCACTATGGAGCAAATGGCAATGTGATCACCAACAACACCTTTGTAGACCTTGGATTAGGAGTCTATGTCATGGATCTTTGTGCCGGGTGCCATGACAACTACGTCTATCATAACACGTTCATCAATTGCAGCGCAAAGGACCAATGCGACAACACCTGGGACGCACGGTACCCCTGGGGAGGGAACTACTGGAGTACCAACGAGGGAACTGACGAGAACAACGATGGCATCGGTGATACTGCCTTTCTATTAGAGGATGGAATAAACGCTGATCACTACCCCTTGATGAACCCTTGGGAGCAAGAAAATCAACACCCAAAAAAACCACAGATCCATGGTTGCAGAATCGGAAAAATAAACAAGGAATACACCTACCAAGTCAACGCATCGGACAGCAACGGAGATGCGATCTGGTATCTCATCGACTGGGGGGACCAACAGACAGAAACCATAGGACCGTTCCATCAGAACAAGAAAATGAATGTCACCCACACCTGGTCTTCCCAAGGAAAATATCTCATGAAAGTAAAATCAATCGACCCGTATGATACCCAGAGTACCTTGGTTAGCTATCGAATCTGGATCCCGTTCTCCGCTGATTCACCAATCTACAAGCTGTTCGAGAAACTCGCTGAGCAGTATCCCCATGCATTTCCCTTCCTTAGATATTTATTAGGATTATCATAATACTATTACGAAACAAAAAAAAAATTACAAACTCACAGATTTGAAGAAGGAGAACATGACACGTTACTGTAAAATCTGCGGCTCGGAACTCCCTGATGAGTCCCCGACCGACATCTGCCTTGATTGCCAAAGCATTATGAGTCAAGCCAATTTTTTCAAGCAATAATGTTATTATAGGCAAAGCGAATTATAAATAAACACAGGATTGGAATGTTATGGGTAATCACCCTTTCATAAGGAACATCATAGTCGCTGGAATTTTTTTTCTTTTCATCAGCAGCACCGTCGTTTCAAACATCAACGTCGCAGGTATCACATCTAAGGATAATCTTGTTCCGATGACGACAAAGGTATGTAGCCTCACCACAGGGTCTACGCATATGATTCAATTATCAAAACAACAGGCCCAAGATGTACAATTAATTTTTGATGATCTACAGAATCGTTTATCATCGGCAGAGTCTGCTGAGGAGACTCAGAGGATATTCAATGACACGATCATCGAACTAGACAGACACAACCTCTTACCTGATGGTATGAACATTGAACAGGCACAACTGGTAGTCAATCATGCGTGCACTCATCGACAAACAGTCACAATCCTGCAGAAACTCTTGCACAACTTCCAGACACAGACTGCAACCGGAAGCATCCAGAACTCGTTCTGCTCCATCGCAGGCAACACTAGCAACACCCATTTTGCCAAGCTTGCGAAACGAACAGCGCTCCGCCTGTATTACATCATCGATTTTAACACAGGAAATGCTCCTTTAAACAAGATGGCCACCGCCCTGTTCGTCATCTTCAATGAGATCGCCAAGATCAATCAAAAAATCTTACGACAGAACGGGCCTCATCTGGGCGTCTGCATCTACTTTGGGAACTATCATTATGCACCATACCCAGACTGGTTGTCCCCCGCACAAGGATGGATCTCGACTCAGGGGGTCAATGGAAAACAGAACATCACCGGCTCATTCTGGGGGCAAACCATGACAGGTGGATGGCAGCCACAAGTCGACTGGTATATGAACTACACCTGGAGAGGATGCCTTGGATTCACCGGATTGATCTACTATACTGGGGCGGACAACGCCTATTTTCTCGGCTCAGCCCTTGCTGTCAACATCGGACCAAACCGACCGTGATTATCCAAATATACTCTCAAGAAACCTATTTAAAGACACGTTTCTTCAACACAATTACCTATGGAAAGTCAACGTTTACCTTGTGGATGGCAACTGCATCATCAGGAACAACTGTTCATCCACGCGAACAGCGGCGCACCTTCCATCCGACTCAAATTCTACCATTATCCCCCCTACCGACAAACCGTGATCCTCAACCAACCCCCGGTCGACTGCAAACTGAAACACAAACGGGACAACACGTTTTTCCTCTTCCAACAAAAAGTTCGAACAAAAGCAACCATTTCTCTTGAACGGATCATCTCCATCTACCCAAATACCTCGACAGTCTCACCACACACCACCTGGGGACGAGTCTCAGACGTGCCTCGAGCCCTGCAGCGAAAATACAGACAAAGCTTCCCATACTGGCCAGTCGACTCAGAAGCAATCCAGGACATCTCGCAGGAAACCTGGTTTTCCACAGATGATCTCCTCACCTGGGTGTCTGCAGCATACAACTACATCACGATGAAGATTAAACATCCGGAAAAACAAGAGAAACGCCTGGGTGCTGACCAAGCACTCCGCACCGGTACCGGGGATTGTGATGAGTTCACCGATTTGTTCATCACCCTTGCCAGGATACGCGGTCTTCCTTGTCGACGCTTAACCGGTTATTTCATCCATCAGACGAACAATGAAGTGGAACCGCACGCCTGGGCAGAACTCTTCTCACAGACCCTCGGATGGATCCCGATCGATGTCGCATTACGAAACATCGGGAAACATACCATCAACTATGTGATCAGGAAGATCGAGGAATTCAACCCGGTTCTTCTGGACTTTCAAATCCTTAAGCAAACATCGGCTGTTCACTATCACTGGGAACGACCGCCCCCTCACCTAACACCCTTATATGAAAATAAAGCAAAAACCTTATGAAAAAACAGTATTTTTTCGTGAAAATTTAAATACTCTAGCAGGTATCATATGTTGGGGATAAACTAAAATGAAGAAGAGCAAAATCATTTGTATTGTTATATGTACGCTGATGATCGTGACTGTTTTCCCTGTCGTTGGTCTTCCAACCCAGACAGGAGAAACGAAGAACCTGAACGTCACAGAACCACGAAATCAACCACCAGGGCCAGCCTATGCGCCAATGCCATCACTGGATACATTACTGAATACACCAATAATGCGCCAGACTCCTGAAAAATCTGCACCGACCATGGATGACGTCGTTATTAGTATGATCGAACAGGTTGACGAATCCATCTTTCTCAGTTATGAAGAAAACCTGACAGTAAATGGACCACGACCGACAGAAAGCGCTTCTTGTATCGCAGCAGCAGAATACATGTATGAACAGTTTCAAAACATGGGTTTAGCAGTGCGATACCATCAATGGAGCAACGGGGGGTACACCTCAAATAATGTCGAAGCGACATTGAATGGTTCAGATGAGACAAGCGATGACATCTACATCATCTGTGGTCATTATGACACCGTCTCGTCAAGTCCTGGGGCAGATGATGACACTTCAGGGACAGTTGCCGTCTTGATCGCAGCGTTGATCATGAGTCAATATAAATTCAACCATACCATCAAGTTCGTGGCGTTCTCCGGAGAAGAAGAAGGTCTTTTAGGAAGTCAAGTGTACGCTCAGGAAGCAGATGCCCAAGGTTGGGATATCAAAGGTGTCTTGAACTGCGACATGATCAGTTATGCAATAACTTCCAATGATGGGAAAAATCTCGAAGTGTATCAAAACGATGCATCAGAGTGGTTGTACACCTACACCATGGGCGTCAACACGGAATACTCTGAGTACATTGGTCCTCTCACCCTCCATGATGCAGGATTGTCCGGGGGTAGTGACCATTATTATTTCTGGCAATATGGATTTTCTGCATTGTTCTATTTTGAATACACGATGACTCCCTACTACCATTCCCCTCAAGACACCATCGCGAATATCAACCTGACGTATGCAGTAAAAAACACACGACTTATTATAGCGACCCTTGCAGAACTTGCAGAGGCAGGATTGCTGAGCAATCCTCCAGCAACACCAGTGCTTACCGGCCCAAATACCGGGGTCATCAATGAACTGTACACCTACACGGCTGTCACCACGGAACCTGATGGAGAAAATGTCTACTATTTCTTTGACTGGGGCGACGGGTCGAACAGCGGATGGCTTGGTCCGTATAGCTCTGGGCAACAAGCAGCAGCACAAAAATCATGGAACGCGGCAGGGAACTACACAGTACGAGCCAAAGCAAAAGACATCAATCAGGTTTCCAGCGGATGGTCAACACCGCTAATCGTAACCATAATGACAGACCGCCCACCAAACACCCCGACGATTCACGGTCCTGCTGAGGGAGAACCAGGCAACTCCTACCTGTATACCTTGACCACCATCGACCTCGACGGCGACATGGTGTACTATTATATCGACTGGGGAGATGGTCAGGTCAGCGAATGGTTCGGCCCCTTCAACTCAGGAGCGACCGCTTCAAAGAATCATCAGTGGGCTGAAGAAGGAACCTACACCATCCAAGCAAAAGCAAAAGACACCTATGGTGTAGAAAGCGGCTGGGCGACCCTTGAGGTAACAATGCCAGTCAGCATCGAAAAACACCAAGCAACACCACTGCAGAATTTCTTCCAACACATCAACGTGTTGCTCGGAAACCTCGGTCTGAGATTGTTCCGGCATTAAAAGCAAGAACCTCTCCTTTTTTCTTTTTTTTTGTTTCGTATGCAGAAAAAACCATGGATCTAAAAATCATCTCAATGTGTGTGTTTTGAATTTTCAAATGAATCAATGTGTTATTACCATATCACCTGTTTTGACAGAAAGGGATAAATCTAGGAAAAAACAGTATTTTGTCGTGAAAATTTAAATACTATAGCGAGCATAATATGTTGGGGATAAACCAAATGAAGAAGAGCAAAATTATTTGTCTTGTTATATGTACGCTGATGATCGTGACTGTGTTCCCTGTCGTTGGTCTTCCAATCCAGACAGCGGAAATGAAGAATCTGAATGTCACGCAATCACGAACTCAACCACCTACACCGGGATATGCACCGATTCCGCCAGCAGATGCACTGTTGGACTCATCAATACTACGTGAACGTCCTGAAATAACCACAGCGACCATGGATGATGTAGTCGTCAGCATCATTGAACAGGTTGATGAATCCATCTTTCTCAGTTATGAAGAAAACCTGACAGTAAATGGGCCACGACCGACAGAAAGCGCTGCCTGTGTCGCAGCAGCCGATTACATCTACAACCAATTCGAAAGCATGGGTCTTACGGTGCAGTATTGCCCGTGGAGCTATGCAGGCTATGACTCAGATAACGTAGAAGCCACCCTAGAAGGCACCGATGAAACAAGCGATGACATCTACATCATCTGCGCCCATTACGACACAGTCTCTGCAAGTCCCGGGGCAGACGATGACACTTCAGGCACTGCCGCTGTTTTAATCGCGGCGTCAATCATGAGCCAATATCAATTCAACCATACCATCAAGTTCGTCGCCTTCTCAGGTGAAGAACAAGGTCTTCTTGGAAGCGCGGTCTATGCAAGCGAAGCAGCAAGCCAGGGCTGGGACATCATCGGTGTCCTGAACTGCGACATGATCAGTTATGCGGTGACGAGTAATGACGGCAATAACCTTATCGTGTTCGAGAATACCGCCTCAGAATGGCTCTATACCTATACGTTCAACATCAACACTGAATACGATGAATATATCCAACTCACGTTGGATCATGGGGGATCAACCTGGGGGAGCGATCATAACTCCTTCTGGGATGAAGGATATGATGCGTTGTTCTACTTTGAATACACTGAAACTCCCTATTATCATACGTCTCAAGACACGATGCAGCACATCAACGCGACTTATGCAGTAAAAAACATGCGACTGATTCTAGCGACCCTCGCAGAGCTTGCAGAGGCAGGGTTGCTGAGCAATCCACCTGCGACACCAGTGCTGACCGGACCGAACAGCGGGGTCATCGATGAGATGTACACCTACCATGCAGTGACGACCGAACCAGATGGAGAGAACGTCTATTATTACTTTGACTGGGGCGATGGTACGAACAGCGGATGGATCGGTCCTTTCAACTCCGGACAAGAAGGAGCCGCTCAGAAATCCTGGAACTCAGAGGGAACCTATACGGTTAAAGCCAAAGCAAAAGATATCAACGGAGTCCAAAGCAGCTGGTCCACACCAATTGTGGTGACGATTCTGACAGACCGACCACCAGAAACACCAACCATCACTGGTCCAGCGGAAGGCAAACCAGATACGTTCTATAAATATTCGTTAATCACCAGTGACCCGGATGGGGACATGGTGTATTATTTCATCGACTGGGGAGACAACACCACCAGCGGATGGATCGGCCCGTTCAGCTCGGGAGCGACCGCCTCAAAGACCCATATGTGGGCAGAGGAGGGAACCTACACGATCCAGGCGAAAGCAAAAGACAGTCTGGGTGCGGAGAGCGGCTGGGCGACATTGGAGGTCACCATGCCGACGAGCTTTGAACCTACCAACCCATTGCTCCGTTGGTTCTTCCAGCATTTCCCCAATGCGTTCCCCTGGCTTCGTCAGCTTCTGGGGCTCTAAAGAAGGATCACCACCTTCCTTTCTTTTTTATTTTTTTTACAAACGGTCGTCGTCTGATGATTTTTTCCAAACGCTTCCTATGAGGGTTGCTGCGGTAAAAATTTTAAACAATCAGTATGATTGATCACTACCCCCAATATTTTAGCTTTTTTCCTCCTGTTGAGTCTTAGAATATTAGAATGCCTAAGAATCCACCGATGAGCCTTTTCTTTCCAATGATGGTATTTATAGATTTTAAAAAAAACACCATTATCGCTAAAATGAAAAGTATAAATATTCGTATGCATTAGCATAATATAAGGAGGAATAGTTTTATGAAGACAACAATCGTCTGCATTTTTGTGTGTCTGCTGATGATACTCACAACTGTTGTTCCAATGTCGGCAACAACATCATTGGAAAAGATATCTCATCCTCAGAAAATGGGGAATGTATTATATGTTGGTGGTTTGGGTCCAAATAACTATACAAAAATCCAGGATGCCATCAATGATGCCACAAATGGTGATACGGTCTTTGTCTATGATGATTCTTCACCCTATTTTGAAGCAGTTCAGATCGACCGGTCGATTTCCTTACTTGGTGAAGGAAAACTCACAACGATAATCGATGTGAGTACCATCAAGAACCACTCTGCTTTGAGTATTTCCTCGGATGGAGTTGTGGTGCAGGGATTCACCGTCCAGAATAGTACGGATACTGATTGGACCAATACTGCTGCTGGAATTTTCATCAAAGCAAATCATGTTCTCATCAAAGATACCATTATCAAAGACAATAATTGTGGAATACGAATAGGTGGAAGGGTTAATTTCACCCTGTATTCAGCGAATCACTGTCGTGTCGAGGAGAATGACATTTACAACAATGATGCTGGGATATCACTTGAGAATGGAAATTACAGCACGATATCGCAGAATACTATTGCTTCAAATGTACAGGGTATTGATCTTCAAAATTGTCATTCAAATCTCATCAGCTTGAACAAGATTGCGGAAAATAGTGGAGATGGAATTTTTTTATCTGAGACGACAAACAATACCATTCTCCTCAATAATATCACAGAAAATGAGGGAGGCATGTTTCTCTTTGATTCAAACAAGAACTCCATACAACAGAATAACATTTTTAACAACGAGATTCTCAACGTCGGAATCTTCAATATACTGTTTATCTTCTTACGTACAAAAAGCTATCCCTTTGAAAATTCATGGGATGGTAACTATTGGGGGCAGGCTTTTCAATTCCCTAAACCAATCGTCGGGTATCTCTTTTTCCTCTTCCCCTCATTGATATTCTCGCTTTTCCTCCAACCACTCAAACTTTTATCCCTCCTTACCGGAAATGGATCAGCCTACGTCATTCCCCTTGGCATCCCGAGCATAAAATTCGACTGGCATCCAGCGCAAACACCGTATGATATTCTAGTAAAAGATTGAGAAGGGGTAGTATCCTTTCCTTTTCTTTCAATCGATAGTCAGAGATTCAAATCCAGCACCGCATAATTCTTTCAACACTATACCTCTCATAGATGTACATCCCGAGATAAGGTTATTATGGTTGATCACATTTCCATGGAATTTTAAGGAACGGTAGTTACCACCATAATATTTAAATAAAGATTTCCCTTCCTTACCCCCTACAACCAAGCAGAATGACAGGTGTAATTTATGGTAAAAAGCGTGTACGAGTATATCGGTGAGAAATGGAAGAAACCAGATACGTCTTACAAATCACCGCAGAAAAACAGATTAATTCAATGGAGACGAGAAGAGAATTTTCTCAGGGTCGAAAGACCATTACGAGTCGATCGTGCACGATCACTTGGCTATAAAGCAAAACAAGGATACATCATCGTCCGGGGTCATGTACGACACGGTGGGTTGAACCGCCATCAGATAAAAGGTGGAAGAAACCCTTCAGCACGAGGGACAAAGAAACTGACTCCGGCGAAGAATTCACAACGGATCGTCGAGGAGCGAACAGCGGCTCATTACCCGAACATGGAAGTCTTAAACTCCTATTGGGTCGGAAAAGACGGTATGTACCATTACTATGAGGTCATCTTGGTTGACCCAGCGCACCCTGCGATCGTTAATGACCCGAAAATCAACTGGATCTCCGCGTTTCCGAACAGACGACGGGTGTTACGAGGGAAGACGAGTGCAGGACAGAAAGGTCGAGGGTTGATGTACAAGGGTAAAGGTGCGGAAAAAGTTCGCCCAAGTATCCGAGCGCATCAGACCAAAGGAAAATAAATAATTATTTTTTTTTTATCGGACGACCATCACTGGTTTTGCCGCGTACTGAACGACCTTATTGGCGACGCTGCCGATCGGGTATTTTCCTAACGTACTGGAACCACGGCTGCCCAGGACGATCAAATCGCAACGGAGCTCGTTGGCCACATCGATGATCACTGCAGCGATATCTTCGCCTTCTTTGACCAGACCGTTGATCGTGAACCCATGGGCGCCAAGATCATGGACAGCGTTGTTAATCAACGAATATGCTCTCATTTTGAGGATCTCGTAGGTTTTTCGATCTAAAAGGTTGCGATCAGAAGGCAAAGGGACGATTGCAAGAAGAATCATCTCTCCGTCATCATCGATGATCATCATCGCTTTGTTTAACGCGTTTTCTGATCCTTCAGACCCATCAAAACCGACAAGCACCCGTTTCATAGGTTATTTCTTCCTCCAGACCGGACCATGTGCGGTGTCCTGTATTTCAAAGCCGAGGGACTCAAGGTTTTTTCTGATGTCATCAGCGGTCTTGTAGTCTTTGTTCTTCCGTGCGTCTTGGCGTGCATCAAGCAACGACTGCAAAAGTGCATCTATTGTCGGTGTATCTAGTGTTTTTCCGTATGTCTGCAGAAGTTTTTGTAGTGCGCTGGTGACCTCTGAGTCGTTTTGTATCATCGTATGCGTCTGTGATTGGAATAACGTCAGCACCGAACCTGTTTTCAGATAGATGTCTAATGCAAGATGGCAGAGCTCGGGATTTGGTTTTGGATGCTGTTCGAAGAATCTGTTGGTTTTATTGACGAATTCAAACAACGAGGCAAACGCTTTTGGTGTGTTGAAATCGTCATCCATTGCTGCCTCAAATTCCTCTTGGAATCCTTTGATGGTGTTCAGAAATTGCGTCTCAGGATCCTTGAGTGTTGCGAGGGATGGTTTCTGAGCAGTCGCCTGTTTCGCATACTCCTGGAGTCGTTCTTTGATGCGATAGAGGCGTTCACGTCCTTTTTCAACATCTGTCAACGCTTTTTCACTAAAATCAGGGGGGCTCCGATAGTGCGCCTGGGCGAAAAACATCCGCAGGACCTCTGCATCCCATGTCTGGAGCAGATCCTTAATATTGATGATGTTACCAATGGACTTCGACATCTTCTCCCCGTTGATGGTCAGCAGACCGATATGCATCCAGTACCTGGCGAACTGCTGCCCGGTGGCAGCCTCTGCCTGTGCCACTTCGTTTTCATGGTGTGGGAACTGCAAATCCATTCCACCGCCATGGATGTCAAATGTTGGCCCTAGGATGCTGCAGCTCATCGCTGAGCATTCAATATGCCACCCGGGTCTTCCCGGGCCCCATGGTGAGGGCCAGATCGGTTCCCCCGGTTTTGCTTTCTTCCAGAGCGCGAAATCCAAGGGGTTTTTCTTCAGATCACCAGGTTCGACACGGGCGCCTTTCTTCATTTCAGCGACATTCTGACCAGACAGCTTCCCGTAACCACTAAAGGTTTCGACAGAGAAATACACGTCACCATCAGCGACGTACCCGTACCCGTTCTGGATGATCTGTTCGATCATCTGGATCATCTCAGGGATGGCCTCTGACGCTTTCGGATACAAGTCAGCCCGTCGCACGCCAAGTGCATCAAGGTCGGTCAGACAGCGATCAGTGAATTGTTGTGAGTACACCAGAGGGTCGATGCCTTGTTTGTTTGCTGCTGCGATGATCTTATCGTCAACATCGGTGATGTTCTGCACATAAAAGACCTTGTGTCCCTTGTATTCAAAGTACCGGCGGATTACATCAAAAGCGACATAGGTGCGCGCATGACCGATATGGGCATCACTATAGACAGTCATCCCACAGACGTACATCTTGACCTTGCCAGTCTCAATAGGGGTAAAAGGGTCTTTTTTCCTCGTGAGCGTATTATAGATGTGTACGGTCATCTCCTGCACGCAACGTCTCTGGCTAATGGATTGAAAAATATATACTTTATGGATGTTTTGATGGTTTGTCGTATTGATTCGTCTCAGTGCTGACGTCGTTGGTAAAAAACTATTTATATGTTACCCACTTAGATAATAAGCAGATATCATCATGCAGAAACGCGGACCATCTCCTCTCTTGAAAATGAACGATTCACATGAGAATAGACTGCCTCTTTTCTTCGTCCTATTCCTATTGATAGGAGCATGGTTTGTCCCTTTGTCATCATCACAGGCGATAAATCGAAATGTTCGACTTGCTTCAAGCAGTATTGATGGTCAGATCTTATTCGCACCGATTGACTCTGGCATCACGTATTTAATCGATAACACAGGGGCAGTGAATCATACCTGGCCAAGTGGTTTTTTGCCTGGTGTTGCGGTCTTATGGTTAGGTGATGGAACGATTCTTCGTACCATACGAGTTGATGTTGGACCTGGTGGCGGAGGAGCGGGTGGTGGTGTACAGAAAGTAGAATGGGATGGGACTGTTGTCTGGGATTTTCGATACAATACCGACGGAAAACTCACGCATCATGATATAAGGACATTATCGAACGGCAATGTCTTATTGATAGCCTGGGAAACAAAAACCCGTGATGAAGCGATTGCAGCGGGACGGAACCCTAGTAATGTGTGGGCTGGGGGTCTTATGCCTGATCATATCCTTGAAGTCAAACCGACCGGTCCGACGAGTGGAGATATCGTCTGGGAATGGCATGTCTGGGATCATCTGATCCAGGATTTTGACCCTTCGAAAGCCAATTATGGCATGGTGGCTGATCACCCGGAATTAGTGGATATTAACTATGGGGTCGATCTCATGTCGATGGTCGACTGGCTGCATACCAACTCAGTGGATTATCATGAGGAATTCGACCAAATCATTCTCAGCGTGCATAATTTTAATGAAATCTGGGTCATTGATCATAGCACGACTACAGAGGAAGCCGCAGGTCATAGCGGCGGGAACAGCGGCAAAGGAGGCGATCTTCTCTATCGTTGGGGAAACCCAGCTGCGTACGATGCAGGTGTCGCAAGTGATCAGAAATTCTTTGGCCAGCATGATGCATCCTGGATCAAACCTGGTTGCCCTGGCGAAGGCAACATCCTTGTGTTCAACAACGGAGCAGACCGTCCAGGTGGATGGTATTCCTCTGTCGATGAGATCGTACCCCCGGTCGATGATACTGGAAATTATTATCTTGAACCAGGTTCAGCGTATGAGCCTGCTACTCAAACATGGGTCTATACGGCTGATCCCCCGCAAAGTTTCGTTGCCGGTATTCTATCAGGCGCGGAACGCCTTCAGACAGGAAACACGCTCATCTGTGATGGGGTCGCAGGAAGGTTCTTCGAAGTCACCCCAGGGGGAACAACCATCTGGGAGTATGTGAATCCCTACCCAAGCCCTGGTCTGAACAACGTTTTTAAAATCGTCTACATCCCACCAGAGGCGCCCCCGGAACCCAACGTCCCAAATTTAGATTGCTCTGGAAGTCTTTCATGGACTGAGGTGAAACCTGGTGCCATCGTGACCGGTACGTTTCAGGTACAAAACATCGGGGATACTGGTTCATTGTTGAACTGGACGATCAATACCTCATCAATCTCCTGGGGAACCTGGTCCTATAGTCCTGAAGAAGGAGAGAACCTCACCCCGGAGGATGGAGCGGTGACCATACAGGTATCCGTAGTTGCGCCTGATGAACCAAAATCAGATTTCGAAGGTTACGTGCGAGTAGAAAATCAACAGGACTCAGATGATTTCAGCGTCATTCCAGTTTCTCTTATCACACCTTCTGAGAGAGATCACCAACAGGGGATATTCCACCAGAAGTTTTGGGACATGATACTCCATCATTTGGTCATCAGTGATCTGTTCTTTCTCAGGTCGTTCCTAAAAATTCTTGATTTTTTTGAATTGACAATCTTTCTTGGTAGGAACTTTCGGAACTACTGAGTCAACCTTTACTTTTATATACGAGTAGTTTATTAGGGAGTTCCCTTAAGAATCGATAGCGGAGTGTAAAGAATGGCACGAATCCACGCGAGAACAAAAGGTAAATCAGGTTCCACCCATCCCCTGCGGGAGAAACACCCGGAGTGGAGTTCCCTCAATCCTCGAGAAATCGAAGGTCGTATCTTGGAGCTTGCAAAAGCAGAGAAGACCACCAGTGAGATCGGGATGATCCTGCGTGATCAATACGCGGTCCCTGATGTGAAAATCGCAACTGGAAAAACGATTACACAGATCCTAGCGCAGAACAAAATTACCCAGGAGATCCCTGAGGACCTGCAGAATCTGATTAAAATCGCGCTGAAACTCAAGAAACATATTGATCAACATAAGAAGGATTTTAAAACAAAACGGAGCCTGTCACTGACAGAATCAAAGATCCGCCGCTTGATGAAATATTATCATCGTGAACAGCGACTTCCAGTGGGTTGGAAGTACAGCTTAGAGCAAGCAAAGCTCATGTTCGAATAAGAAATCTTCCAGTATCTTTTTAGCCTGGTACATGTTTTTCGTTCTGTAGAGTACAATCTATGGCAGAAGATATCTCCCAAGCCTGTCAGGATGCAGCATCTCTGCTGTTGTCCCTTCCTAGCTCACGACGTGTCAGAGTGGTGTCTCATTACGATGCGGATGGAATTGCTGCGGCAGGTGTGCTTTGCACTGCGGTGTACAGGGCTGGGTATGAGTTTCATGCCTCATTGATGCGCAATCCGTTTACGAAAGGTTTTGACCGCTTGAAAAGCGAGCATAACGAGCTGATTGTTTTTTCTGATATGGGTAGTGGCCAGATCGAGACTATTGAATCTCTCGGCTGTAAAGCAATCATCCTTGATCATCACCAGTATGTTACAACCCAGACGTCGAAGAACATCATCCAGATCAACGCGAACCTTTTTGGAGTTGATGGGAACTATGAGGTCTCCGGGGCGACCTTAAGTTTTTTGTTTGCGACCGCAGTTGATTCAGCAAACGAGGACCTTGCACCACTCGCATTAGCGGGAGCAACTGGTGATAAACAGTTCATCGGTGGCGTCCGCGGGCTGAATAAAAACATCTTACAGAATGCGTTGCAGAAAGGATTTCTCACGGAACAGACCAGGATCAAACTGTATGGTGAGACGATTGCGGATGCGTTGTATTATTCTGTAGACCCGTACTATCCGGGCATTTCTGGGAAGAGTGAAAAAATCAAAACCATGTTGGAACAATTGCATATACAGAAAACAGCTTCTCTTGAGGAGATCTCCTCAGAGGCAATGATGAAGATACAGTCTTATCTTTTGTTTGTATTAATCAAAGCAGGTTGTCAACAGAACATCTTGGATATGACCATACGGAAACGGTACGTCGCATCACAAGGCTGGGAATTGGAGCGTTTTGCTGATCTGCTTGACGCGTGTGGGAAAAACGGGTACCGTAGCCTGGGTCTTTCGCTTTGTCTTAGCGACGGCACCACATGGAAAGAAGCTGTGCAAGTCGAGAAAGACTATAAACAAAAACTCCTCGACGGGCTTGACGGCTTAGAACAGGGTGGCATCCAAGAGACCAAGGGGATGCGGTATTTCTACTCAGATAATTCTTCTCTTGGTGGTGTGATTGCGGGGATCGCGATGAACTACGTGCTTGATGAGAAAAAACCCTTGTTTTCTCTGACGCGGAAAGAAACCGATGATGAAATACACATCTCATGCCGGGGGAATCAACAACTGGTGTCTCAGGGTCTTGACCTTGGTGTTGCGATGAAAACCGTCGCAGGCGAACTTGGTGGGTATGGTGGCGGTCATAAGATTGCTGCTGGTGCTACGATTGCATTTGGGAAAGAAAAAGAGTTCCTTGAAAAGGTTGATACTTTGCTAGTGCAACAGATGCAGGGGTAACATGAAAGCATTCTGTACTATCAGCTTGGAGTTTGAGAATCCGGAAAAAGCAAAAAAGGTGCTGCGGTCCATCCAAGCAGATGATCAGGAATTTGTGACATCAAAGGTGAAAGGTAAGACTCTTGAGGCGGTCGTGGAAAGTTCGTCTATTTCCTCGTTGCTTCATACGCTTGATGATTATCTGGCTTGTGTATCGGTTGCTGCTGATATTGTGAAGAAATAAAAAGTATGCGTCTGCTGTTGCATTTGTTTTTTTGGAAAACGTATCTATCCTAGTTTCAATTATCTCCTTTTAAAATAAATATTTGTGACAATATTTAAATACGTCTGTACAGTTCTTAATCTAAGGGAAAAAATTTTAGAGGAAGGAAGAATGAAAAAGAAAGTAGTTGTCTATATACTTATTTTGCTGTTGATGGGAACGACCATATCATTGAATGCATCTTCATATGATGATAAACATTCTGTTCTCGCTACTGAGCTTCCCCAAGAGGAGGACTGTGGCTGTGAATCAAATCAGATTCTTCCCTATCAAATCACCTTGGATGAAACGGTCGGTAAATCACCAAAACCAAGCATCGCACATGATTTACCACCATATTTCAATTGGAAAGATATCGATGGTGTTGATTGGACAACGACTGCAAAAGACCAAGGTAACTGTGGGAGCTGCTGGGATTTCGCGGCAATGGGAGCATTAGAAAGCATTATCCAAATACGGGAAGGATGCTCCGGTCTGAACCTTGATCTTTCCGAGCAGTACGTCCTGTCTTGTCTGCATGCCGCAGGAAGCTGCAACGGGGGGTGGGCGTACAATGCGTATCGATACATTAAACTGAACACATCCCAAGGGAACTACTGTAATGGGATCATCCCAGAATTCTGCTTCCCGTATCAGGTCAATGACGATGTCCCCTGTTCAAATGTCAGCCCAGACTGGAGTGATTTTCTCATGCCACTCTCATCCTACGGGCGGTGGGTGCCTGATGGGAGCGTCGAGGATCGTAACGCGATCAAAACCCAGATCATGGAGTCAGGACCTGTTGTTGCAACCATGTTGTTCACCTACTCAGCTCATGGTCCAGAGAACCTGGAGGAATGGGGCTATACCCATCATAACCCCACAGACTATTACGCCTATCCAGGACCCCTGCAAGGCACCAATCATCAGGTCGTCCTGGTCGGATGGAACGATGATGCCTCCATCACGAATGGTGGATACTGGATCGTGAAGAACAGCATCAGTGAAGAATGGGGATATGATGGGTTCTTCAACCTGGAGTATGGGAGCCTCAACATCGATAAAACCGACATCAATTGGGCTGATTATAATGCAGAGAACTATAGTAATTGGATGCCGGTCGCACACATCAATACATCCACCACGGGTCAGACGCTGTTTGATGGAAGTGAGAGTTTCGATCATGAAGGAACCATCGTGTCCTATGCATGGGACTTTGGTGACGGGACCACTGCAACAGGGATGACTGTTACTCATACCTATGATGTTCCAGGGATCTATCTTGCAAAACTCACTGTCACAGACAATGCTAGTAACACCGACACGCAGACTGCCTGGGTGTTCATCGATGAAGAGAACCAAGCGCCAAAGAAACCATGGCTGCTTGGACGTAGGACTGGGGAAAACGACACCACGTATCGGTACACGTTCTGGGCGACTGACCCTGACGGGGATGACTTGTATTATTACCTGAACTGGGGGGATACCTACTGGGATGGTGGAGCCGTCGGATGGATAGGACCGTACAAATCTGGTGAGAAGGTCATCTTGGAAAAAAACTGGACGGAAAAAGGCAACTACACGGTTCGTGTCAAAGCACGCGACTACTATGATACAAAAAGTGAGTGGGCGACCCTGAAAGTTACGATGCCTGTCTCCTATGATCTACCGATCCATTGGTTCTTTGAGCATTTGCTCCAGCGGTTCCCGCATGCGTTTCCAATCCTACGGTACCTGCTCAACGTGTAAACCAAAAATTTTTTTCTTTTTTTTTCCACTCATGCTTTCGCTCGTTTGGTGCTCATAATAATTAAATATCCATGAGTTTCTTGTCAAAATGAAGGAGAAACACAACAGATAACTA
>DATMWV010000268.1:0-5697 GCA_035562195.1 Thermoplasmatota archaeon | reverse complement strand
GCTATTAATACACAATCTTTATACAGACTACGTGACAGAAATGGATCATTTTTGTCCTTAAAAATACTATCAAATAGGTGAGGAACATGATCAGCACATATACGATGAAATCATTGAATAAAGAATCTGTCTTAGCATTGGTCCGGGAAAATAATGTTCTTTTCGTTCGTTTACAGTTCATAGACATTCTTGGAATGCCAAAGAACATTGTAATACCTGTCAGTGGACTTGAATCCGCTTTAGATGAAGGTATTCCTTTTGATGCATCGTCTATCGCAGGGTATTCAACGATTGAAGAATCAGATAAAATCGCAAAACCAGATCCTGCAAGTTTTGTAATACTACCAGAGAACGTCGAAGGAAGAAAAACAGCGAAACTCAACTGTGATATCTTCGAACCAAACGGGAAACGATTCGAAGGTGATGTGAAATATATTTTAGAAAAAATGGTCGAAAAAGCAGCCAAACTTGGTTACATCTACAATACCGGCCCTGAATGTGAGTTTTTTTTGTTTAAAAAAAATGGTGAAAACTCAACTGTCACCCCAAATGACACAGCAGGGTACTTTGATTTATCACATCGTGATCTTGCTGAAGGAGTACGAGCAGATATATCTTTAGCGTTGGAAGCTGTTGGAATCCAACCTTATACCGCTCACCATGAATGTGCCGATGGTCAGCAAGAAATCAACTTCAATTACGCAGATGCCATCACTACCGCTGACCGGGTGATTACTCTAAAATATATTACAAAAGTCATTGCAACAAAACATAACCTCCATGCGTCTTTCATGCCAAAACCCCTCTATGGACAATGTGGTTCTGGTATGCATACCCACCAGTCGTTCTTCACTTTAGACGGTTCAAATGCATTCTATGACCCTACGGATAAAAACCAATTAAGTCCTATAGCGTACCAGTTTATTGCAGGTCTGCTGAAATATATTAAAGAACTTTCCTGTGTGTTAAATCAAACCGTGAATTCATACAAACGATTAGTCCCTGGATACGAAGCACCAACCTATATTGCATGGGCGAACCGGAATCGTAGTGCGCTGATTCGTATCCCTTCGAAACGAGGAAAAAGCACGCGGTGTGAGCTTCGAAACCCTGATGTTGCCTGCAATCCTTATCTAGCATTTTCTGTGATGCTTGCAGCAGGTTTGCGAGGAATCGAAGATAAACTTGAGGCACCAGCCCCTGTTGAAAAGAATATCTATGCATTATCAGAGGAAGAACGTCAAAAATATGGTATTGAACAACTCCCGGAAAGTCTTGGGCATGCAGTAGCAGTGATGAGCAAAAGTGATTTGGTCAGAGAAACACTTGGTGACCATGTCTTTGAGAATTTGATTCATGTGAAACGAAAAGAATGGGATGCGTATCGATTACAGGTGACGAAATGGGAAGTGGAAAATTATCTTCCTATTCTTTAAAGTAAAGCCGGTCACATGACCAAATAATTTTTTTTCCTTTTCTCTGTTAAAGAAACGTTATTAATTGGAGAATGTATTCAGGGTAGTCGAGGATGTACCTATGGGTTTTGAAATGCAGATTGTCAGCAATACCTCGCTGACCGGTGAAGAAGATTTTGATACTGCCGCAAAGATGTTCTTCGAACAAATCGGATATCTTTCGAAAGGCTCTGATCCCCTGATTCCTTATAAGATATTTGCAGATTTTTTCCTCAAACACCCAACAAAAGCATGGTTTGTTGATGATATCGCAGCGACGTTGAAAACCTCACGACCAACCGTGTATAGACACTTAAACAAACTGAAAGGATTTGATATCCTTGAGGAAGTCTCCGTGTTTGATGAAATCTCTAAACAACAAAAAAAAGCGTATCGCTTACGCTATGGGAATTTTGAGAAAGCATGGAATTTCGTTGAAGCACATATTAAAGTAGCAGTTGAGAATTACGGCAAGACAGTCGAGCATCTTCAACGACTTATCGAAACAAAAAGGAAGTGAAAGGATGGATAAAAAGGAAGACTGGAAACTCATAGAAGGATCACGCTATAAGATTATCTCCATAGGTGGACGGGATAGCTCTTTGGAAACAGAAGGAGTGTTTCTTGGATATGCCACGATCGGAATCGAAGAAGCAGGCCTTGTGATAGAATTATCCAAAGAACAAAAAGAAGAATCTGAAAAGCTTCGTATCGTTCCTTTGCATGCGATTTTGGCAATCGATGTTCTTGATGTAAAACCCCATGAAGGAAAAGATGAGGAGAAAGAACCAAGCGGACATTATTACGGATAACACAATCAAATACCAATCCACCATCGCCTAAAAAAACAAAACCTTTATTAAAGAGAAATGAATTTTCATTTGCCAGAGGACAAAGACGCAAATCATCTTTCTGGGGAGCAAGATTTAGTATGTCTAAGGATGAAAAAAAGAAAATAGACGCCGATAGCAATATCATCTATGTCGGCAATAAGCCACCGATGAATTATGTCACCGCCATCATGGCGGTTTTAAACTCTGGGAACCATACTGAGGTGGTGCTGAAAGCGAGAGGAAACGCAATCAGTCGGGCAGTCGATGCAGCGGAGATAACCCACAACCGATTTTTGACAAACGCTGAGGTAAAACGCATCGATATCGGAACTGAGGCTGTGACCAATGAGGATGGCCGAAAATCAAATGTCTCCTCTATCGAAATCTGTCTTGCGATGAAAAAAACAGAGAAATAACACAGGATCTCACTCATTTTTATTTCTATTTCACAACACACAAAGGATATTTTTCCTAGTAAAAAATACTAAATATTGGATGAGAATGCATCCTTGCCCATGAAATCAGTTTTTGATCTTCTTGATCCCCGTATTAGAGAATTACTCTCAGCAAATAACATAGAGCAACCAACAGAACCGCAAATTAAAGCAATCCCTTCTCTTCTCAGCGGACTTCATGTCCTTTTGATAGCCCCAACGGGATTAGGAAAAACTGAATCAGCATTACTTCCCATCTTCCATCTTTTTTTAAAAGCAAAAGAATCCTCCGCTTCAGATAAGACCGTTAAAGGGATTTCGATTCTTTATATCACACCATTGCGTGCGTTGAATCGGGATATGCTTCGTCGGACGTTCGACTGGGGAAAGCATCTTGGCGTCTCAGTAGCGGTTCGTCATGGGGATACCTCGGAAAGCGAACGAGCCAAACAAGTCAGGTCTCCACCAGATATGCTTATCACGACTCCTGAGACAATGCAGATTCTTTTCACAGGCAGACGTCTACGGAAGCTTCTCAGCAGTATTCGCTGGGTCGTCATTGATGAAGTCCATGAGCTAGCCAGCGACGAACGGGGGGCCCAGCTTGCGGTCGGTTTAGAACGTTTGCTAGAAGTGACAAAACAGTCAGGTCATGAGTTCCAACGGATTGGTCTATCCGCTACCGTTGGCCTCCCTGGCGAGGTGGCACGATATCTTGGTGGGAAAGAAAAAACATCGTTCCGACCAGTGGAAATCCTCGAAATCGATGTCACTAAACATATCGATATCCGAGTCGAAATGCCATCGGTGAAAAAGGAGGATTATACGCCTGCAGAAAAATTATCCATTGAACCAGCATCATTTGCGCTGCTACGGAGATGTAAAGAACTGATCGATCAGCATACTTCCACACTTTTATTCATCAACACGAGAGATGGGGCAGAAATTCTTGCATCACGTTTTCACCTCTGGCATGATGATCAGAAAATCGGTGTCCATCATGGATCACTTTCGAAACATGCACGCATCGAAGCAGAAAACGATTTTAAAAACGGAACATTGAACGCATTAGTATGTACCTCATCTCTTGAGCTTGGGATCGATGTCGGTGATACTGATTTCGTGATTCAATACAACTCACCACGCGAGGTGACTCGCATCGTCCAACGAATCGGTCGCTCCGGTCATCGGGTCGGTCAGACATCACGAGGCATGGTTCTAGCGACAAACCCTGAAGACCTCTCAGAAAGCTTAGTGATCGCTCGCAGAGCTCTGACCGGTACGTTAGAACATTTTCTGGTACGGCAAAACCCTCTCTCGGTTCTTTCGAATCAAATCATCTCCCTTGCATTGGAATACGGGCGAATCAATGCAAAAACCGCTTATGAACTCATCACACGCTCCTACCCTTTTTCGACTCTTTCATGGGATCTCTTTCAATCGGTCGTCTCTCAATTAAAGGATCAGAGGTCGATCTGGTTGGAGGAAGAACTCAATGAGATACTCTTAGTGAAACGGGCGAATTCACGGCATTATTTCCTTGATAATATTTCGATGATTCCTGATGAAAAAACATATCCTGTCGTTGACATTAGCACAAGGAAATCCATCGGCACTCTTGATGAAAGTTTTGTTTTAAGTTCTGCGTTTGAGGGAGAAAAATTTATTCTTCGCGGAAGACCATGGATGATTATCAAAAGAGAAGACAACGAACTCTTGGTTTCTCCAATAAAGGAAATCGGGACTATCCCGTCATGGGCAGGTGAGGACATCCCAGTACCATTTGAGGTCGCTCAAGAGGTAGGAATGTTACGGAGGTTTGTTGCAGACAATAAGGAACTCACACAATACCCCTGTCATGAAGAAACCATGAAGAAATTCATAGCATACATCGCAACTCAAAAAAAAGGAGGATTTATTGTCCCTGATGATACCACAATTACCATCGATGTCGAGGACAAAACCATGGTCCTTAACGCCTGTTTTGGTACGAAAGTAAATGAAACACTGGGACGGTTGATTTCTGCGATGATTGCACAAGCCATTGGTGAAAGTATTGGCATCAATAGTGATGCCTATCGAATAAATCTTGAGATGCCTGGTCGCATTCCACCTGAGCGTATCAAAGAAATCCTGATGACCTTAAAACCAGACACCTTAGAATATCTGATGAAAACGATACTAGAAAATTCAACATACCTGCGCTGGCAACTTGTTCATGTCGCACGAAAATTCGGCGCTTTACGAAAAGACTTTGATTACAAGACCGTGGGGATGAAACGATTGTTTGGTCTGTTTGAACAATCATTGATTATTGAAGAAGCATTAGATAAACTGCTTTGGGAACGTATGGACATCACACATACTTCTCAGATATTACAGAAGATACAACAAGGTGAAATCGCAATTCATATCCAAGGATTATCCCCTATAGCACTCACAGGGTTTGAAACAATCCGTGGACTGATGGTTCCCCAACGTGCTGACCGAACGATTCTCATGGCATTAAAGAAACGATTGGAGGACGCAGACGTCACAATGGTTTGTACCAATTGTCATCGTTCATGGAACACATTTGCAGGTCGGATCTCTTTACAACCAACGTGTTCTCGATGTGGCGCGATTAAAATCGCAGTGGTTCGACGATACAATAAAAAATATCTGCCACTACTTTCCAAGAAACATCGAACCGCAGAAGAAAACAAAGAGGTACGACGTTTACATAAAAATGCAAGCTTGATCTTAAGTTATGGGAAATATGCTGTTCTTGCGTTGGTCGGACGTGGGATTGGCCCTGATACGGCAGCTCGCATCCTAGGTCGATACAACAAACTCGAGCTCGTTAAATCTGAGGAGCAGGAGATAAAATTTTTACGTGATATCCTTCAAGCAGAACTTCAATATGCGAAAACACGTGGATTTTGGGATTCGTAAACCAGCGTAGGAATATTTATATGATATATCTATATATTATAA
>DATMWV010000267.1:0-2336 GCA_035562195.1 Thermoplasmatota archaeon | reverse complement strand
GGGTTTGATAGAACTATCCTTGCATTAGATGAGGAAGGATTTCTCTTCCCACCCCCGAAACTCGACGTGTTCGTCATCCCTGTCAATCAAGACATGAATACAACAGCTATTCAGATAGTACAAGAGTTACGAAGCCATGGTATATCAACTGATTTTGATCAACTCAGACGAGGCATCGGCAAATCCTTAAAATACGCGGATGCAAAACATGCTGAGAAGGTTATTATAATTGGACCAAAAGAACTGGAGAAAAAAACAATTACACTGCGAGATATGAAAACAGGTGCTCAAGAAACAGTTGCATTAACAGATATCTCCACAAAACTAAAGAATACTACCTTGTGAAAAGACATCCTATGAAAAAAAAATTTTTTATCATTGATACCTCAGCGATACTCTCTGGAAAACCAATAACCATTACCGATGCAGCGATTGTCACAACACCTGGTGTTTCTGATGAGTTGAGCCCAGGTGGTCGAGATTTCCGTATATTTGAATTACTCAAAGAAACCGGGTTAACGATAGAGATGCCATCAAAAGACGCTATAAAGACAGCGAAACAAACAGCCAAGGAAACCGGTGATGATCGTCGACTTTCACTCGCAGATATTGAGATCGTTGCCTTAGCTCTTGATATCAATAAAAAACCCGACCAGGAGGCAACCATCCTCAGTGATGATTATTCAATTCAGAATGTCGCATCAACCTTAGACATAAAGTACCAAGGGTTCATGCAGAAAGAAATAACAAAAAAGTTTAAATGGGTCTCTCGTTGTCCAGGGTGCGGAAAACAATTCAACGAAATAAAAAAAATTTGTACTATCTGCGGAACAGCAACGAAAAGCTCTCTTTCGCAGAAAAAAAATCTTTGATTGTGTGAGTGCATGAACCTTAAAGGAATGTTTATAAAGTTTTGGAAAAGCGAGGACAATAAAATTTCGATTATTCGAGATGTCGTCGTTGCGCTCCTTGCTGTGTTCATTATTTTAATGTTTTTATGGGGATACACCGGTCAGTGGTTCGCCGCTCCAATGGTTGCGATAGAATCTGGGAGTATGGAACATCCAAATTCACCGTTTGGTCGATTAGGAACAATCGATGCAGGTGATATGGTCCTTGTTCAGAAAGTAACAAAGAACAGTGATGTCATCCCTCATGGTGGTACGATTACAGGTGCTGAAGCAGAGAATGGCTGGAAAACCTATGGTGATTACGGTGATGTCATTATCTATAAGCCTCTAGGACGTACAGATGTATCGCAGATTATTCATCGGTCAATGTGCTGGGTTGATGTATATCATACAAACGGAGTTACCACCTATACGATTGCTGATTATGGTATCTATAACGAAACAAGTCTTACCATTGCTCATCTAGGGTTGTACAACCGGGATCCTGGATGGACCCACTCAGGTTATCTTACGAAAGGAGATAATAATGAGATAATTGATCAGATTACAGATATTTGCCCTGAACCTGTTCAATTGGATTGGATCTCTGGAAAAGCTCGACTTGAAATCCCCTGGCTTGGAGCCATTAATTTGTTTTTTGAGGATATTCTTCACGGAAAGAATACAATTGGTAATGTCCATCAGGATAGTTTGATATGTCTTGGTATTGTGATTGCGATTCTTGTGTCCATACCCATTATCCTTGATGTCTCTGAATATTTGAAGAAACGCAAAAAAAATGATTTAAAAGACAAATAAGATTTTCGATGGTCCTATTCTCCTTTCGAAGAGGAATTATTTCCGTTTGATTTGAAAAAACAAGATTTTTCTAAAAATGTTCGATTGAATCAAACACTTGCCATTCAACAAATTCTGTACATTCAGCAATGATCTTCTGAGCATTTTTTTTCTTTAATCCAGTTTTCATAAGGTCTTTGACAGTTGCTTGGCGTAACTTCTCTACAGAGGAATATCCAGAATTACTCAGGATGTTCGCAGTCTCCTGATCAATACTGTCAAATGCGACGAATGGGTCGTCCCGCTCTATTATTTTATTCGCCATTTTCTCCTTGACGATTTCTTCTTTCATATGAATATCCATTTTTTTCTTTGCGTTCTCTTCTTCTTTCAGCTTATATTTTTGCTCTTCTTTTTCTCTTTTTTTCTGTTCTTTTTGCATCTTTCGTTCAAAAGATTTTGTTTTACGAAGTTCTTTTTCTTCTGCAGCGATTCTAACTAAAGTCATTGTTTGTTTCTGTTGTTCCGCCTGTTTACTTTCGTCTATTAGTTGAGTGCCTTTTGTTTTTCCAAAGGAAAGTTTACTAATATGCTCCCTTTCTTTTTTATCATCAAATTCCTTTAATTTTTGTTCTTTCTTTTCCTTTT
>DATMWV010000266.1:0-2915 GCA_035562195.1 Thermoplasmatota archaeon | reverse complement strand
CAAATGCATTCACGGTATGAGAAGCAAACGAGATAAGAAAATCCCCATTTTCCGGGCACAAAACCCATTGATATGGTGTTGAATAACAGTGCAGTTTTTGGAGAATAAAAAATCGAAAATCTGTTTTTCCACTATACACATCACGAAGCACCTTCATTGTTGTTTCTAAATCCAACTTCCCCCATTTTTCTTCAATCCCTTTGCTGAGTGCAACATAATGCATATAAGGACCAGCAGCAGAACGTGATGTCCCACTCAATCTATTTGTCTGTAAAAAAAATGAAAATAAAGGAAACAAGCTTGTATCGTAGACATTTCGTTGTGTAGCACTGGTGCTCGGATTAACAAAAAGATTCGCACGACGAACAACATAAGGAATCTCCCAAAAAGGAGAAATGGACTCAGAAGAAGTGTTCCATGAACCGACATATGATAAGGTTGCTGTCGTCTCAACTGCATAGGCCTCATGAATTTTTCCATCCGAAACAATAAAATTATATCCTAAGGTTTTATTTTCAGTAAGAATCTGTGTCGCCTCAGATAATGTTGCCGCAGTATCAAGGGCGATTCGCACCCGGAATCCCACACCGATGCCCTGAAAGGTCTCATCATTAGTCCATGATGACAGCATTCCGGGGGCAATACCTTTTTCATTTATCCCATCTGAACAGGCAACGTCTCCTGCGGTCGATGGTGCTATTGATTTAAAAGACCCGTCTGGTTTGCGTACAATTAACAGTTGATTTTCTACGAGATAGGCTCCTGTATCCGGATCTTGAATGGTAATTGACATATCGTGACTTCTCGCATGATACAGTTTTCCATCCCGTGTCGCAGGACCCCATGACGCAAAACTACCACAGTTTATCACAAAATAAGGACCAACATTCAAAATTGCGATTTCCTGAAACGAAAGACCCGTGGCATCCGCTAAACCTCGCATTTCTTCGATATAACGCGTCGGTATATATGGTTGCATTAGTACCCATGAATTCAATAAATCATCGTAGGAAAATCCTTTTTGATTCGCCCAATGAATGAATGCATTATAATTTACAATTACCTCATTTTTTAAGAGGGCCCCTTGTTGATGACCCATCTCATAGTTTGAACCATTAATATGGAGAATTCGTATACCATCACGTTCTTCAAGCCAACCACCAAAAGAACAAGGATTTTCCTCAGCGACGGTACAGAGAAATAACGGGAAGAAACAAGAAGTAACAATGAACGCAAGTGATAACAAAGATCCAAAGCGTCTATTCACTATACGTCACCGGCAGCATATGAAAGAAAGTACAAACAAATTATATAAATATTTTCATATTATACAAAAATCAAATTCTTTTATTTGTTTCTTTATTATTGTAGAATTTTTTAAGATAAACATTTATATATTATGTGCCATCTATAAGAGGTAAAGTGAAATGAAATAGAGTTGATTAAAATGAAAATAAAAATAATAAGTTTATTGATTTGCGCACTCTTTCTGACTAGTATTTCTGCAGGATTAACCACTGCGAAAAACCTTGTAAGTATTGAGACGAGAGCCGCAACCGCTAATGTTGACTTGAGAGGCGATTCAGATCTAATAAAAATCACTGATGAGGAAGCAGCTAGCGATCTAGATAATGATTTTGTAGTATATGCAGGCGTTTCCAATCTTTACATATATAATATAACAACAGGAGAAACAGATAATGTTCTTGTAGGAGGAAATATAGTCTTTCCTAAAATCTCAGAAAATAGAGTTGTCTATTATGATTTTGTATATATGGGTTTTAAAATGTATAACATAAACACAAGTGAAAAAACAGATTTGATTGTTACGAATTGGCCCGGCGGAGGTTCAGATTCCTTTCAATTCTACGGCGATTATATCGTTTATGAAAACACTGATTCAGATATGTATAGCACCGAAATTTTTCTTTATAACATTACCACTGGTGAAAATATTCAGTTAACAGAGAGTCCCGGTGAAGATTACCCGGGAAATCCATGTATCTATAAAAATACCGTTGCCTGGCAACTGAGCGAAGGCAACCTCAATGATATTGTTATGTATGATATAGATAGTAACAAATACACAAGAGTAACAAATACGTCCCAGTTTGCATCGGAAACTTATCCTTCAATTTATGAAAATACTATCGTCTATAGCTATTTCTATTATGATAAAATAAATGGGACAATACTCTACGGACTTAAAATGTATAATATCGGCACGGGAGATGAGACAACCATATTTACAGGAGAAGAACCTACAGGTAGTACTCCAGAGATATTTGGCGACATAATCGTCTATAGTGTGACTGGTGTGAATCTGAATCTCTATGATTTAATTACAAATGATGATATACCGATTTACGAAGGTGTTTATCTTACGACACCCTGGAATTTGAATGAAAATTATGTCTTATTTACTGTATTGAGCGAGGGAGTTTATCTTTACAAATATAATAATCCACCAGCCATCGAGATCGGAAACATTACCGGCGGATTGTTCAAAGTAAATGCAGTGATCAAGAACACGGGTGGTGCAGCAGCAACCAACGTACAATGGAGCATCAAGTTGACAGGTGGTCTTATCATCCTTGGAAAAGAATCCTCAGGTACGATTCCTACAATCGAGGCTGGAGCCACCGCTGATATTTCCTCGAAATTAATCCTTGGTTTAGGAAAAACAGTCATGACCGTCACTGCCGATACAGCCACAAAATCACAGAATGCGACCGTACTCTTCGTTTTCATCAAAATATAGAAATAAAAAAGGGGATATCCCATCCCTTTTATCTCTTTTTTATCATTTTTCGGTCCCACAAAAAAACCATCGAGTCCTTAAAAACGTGTCAATGCTTTTAATTTCTTATTTTTATCTTTTCCAAACATTTAAATCAAATGAGATGATATTAACT
>DATMWV010000265.1:0-7479 GCA_035562195.1 Thermoplasmatota archaeon | reverse complement strand
GTGTAATATTCTTTCATTACCTGAAACCTCCTCTGAAATCCTATATCAAGTGTTTTTATTTAAAGATATAGTCTTAGGGAGTAAAAAAAGAAAAAAAAAGGTGGTGTATCTGAAGTATCTTTAGTTCTTGTAAGTTTCTATGGGAACTAATTGTTCATTGAAGATGTAGTTGATCAAATCAACTATCCTGCAGGAGTACCCCCATTCGTTATCATACCAGGAAAATATCTTAGCAAGGTTTCCTTTTTCACCTATCGTCTTTGTCATTAATCCATCGATGATCGCTGAATGAGGATTACCGACGATATCAACTGAGACGAGGGGTTCTTCTGTGTATTGCAAGATGCCTTGTAACGTGGTCTGTGATGCTTGTTTGAAGGCTGCATTGATCTCTTGGGTGGTCGCCGGGGTCTTTAAAACACAGGAAAAATCTGTGATCGATCCATCTGGGGTTGGGACCCGTAGTGCGATCCCATCGATTTTTCCTTTCAGATCTGGAATCACTAATGAGACTGCTTTTGCTGCACCAGTGGTAGTCGGGATAATCGACACTGCTGCAGCTCGTGCCCGTCGTAAATCCTTATGCGGGAAATCAAGGATACGTTGATCTCCGGTATAGGAGTGAACCGTGGTCATAAATCCTTGGTCAACCCCGAATTTATCATGTAACACCTTCACCGGGGGGGCTAGACTATTTGTGGTACAGGACGCCATAGAGATGATGTGATGTTTGCTTGGATCGTACATCTTTTGGTTGACTCCTAAGACGATCGTAAGGTCAGGGTCTTTGCCTGGTGCTGAGATGATGACTTTTTTTGCTCCAGCGTCCAAATGTTTTCCTGCGCCCTCACGGGTGCGGAAGACACCAGTCGATTCAATGACAACATCGGTGTCTAATTTTCCCCAGGGGAGGTTTGATGGGTTCACCTCTGAGAAAAATGCGATAAGATGACCATTTACTTCAATGCCTTCTGGTTTTGCGGCAACATCCCCGCAGAACTTCCCATAAATAGAGTCATATTTGAGAAGATGTGCAAGAATCTCTGTGTTCCCTAGATCGTTGACTGCGATTATTTCAAATTTCTTTCCATACTGGGAGTGTTGTAATGCAGATCGTAGTACATTTCTTCCTATTCTTCCAAAACCGTTTATCGCTACTTGAATCATCCTCAAACCACGAATCCTACAAACAGGTGAACATTATATAAGTTTTCCGACAAGATACGTTGCTGTTGCATCAATTATTTTCACATGAACAAAAGAACCAAGAGGAACTGGTTCAGTAAGAACAACTTGTTTGTAGCTGTCTGTTCTTGCCGTGACTGTCTTTTTTTTCCCTTGCTCAGTCACAAGCACTGTAGAGGTTTTTCCGAGGTGTTCCTTATTTTTTTCAAGCGATAGCCTGGAACAGATTTCCGTAGCTTGTCTTGATCGTACTTTTACTACATCGGTAGGTACGCGACCGTTCATTTTTTTCGCAGTGGTAAGCGGTCGAGCAGAGAACCTGGTGATGTTGATGACGTCTGGTCTTATCTTTTGTAATAATTGCATGGTATGATTGAATTGTTCATCGGTTTCCGATGGAAAACCGATAATCACATCAGTGGAAAGCGTCAGTGTCGGGATTGCTGTTCGGAAGTGATGGACAAGGTCTGTAAATTGCTTCACGGTGTATCCTCTGTTCATTTTCTGTAAAATGGTATCATCGCCTGATTGCAGGGGGAGATGAAGGAATTTGTAGATATTTGGATGCTGATATCCTGATATGATGGAATGACGGTTTTTTTGAGCTGTTGTAGGATTCATCATGCCGACGCGTATGCGGAACACCCCATCAAGGGTACTTATCCTTCTGAGTAATGCTCCAAGATCGGTCCCTGTGTCAAGACCGTAGGAGGCAGAATCTTGTGCGGTCAGCTGAATCTCGGTACATCCTTGTTTCAGCGCAGAGCAGACATCTGTGACGATTTCTTCAGCAGGAAAACTTCGTAATGTTCCTCGTGCGAAATGCGTGATACAATAACTACAAGAAAGTCGACATCCTTCTGCTATCAGAATAGGGGCTATGGTGGTGTCGTAATATTTCGGGAGCGCTGTTTTCTTTGTCTCAACCAAAGGAGGGTTGTTTCCCTGTATTATATCATTAATGTACTGTATATATTGAGAGGGAAGCAGGGATGCATGAGGAGCAACTGAGTATATCAGGTCTGCTTGCACAGCAGGCATACAACCGGTGACGATAATTTTTTTTTTTGTCTTGTGAAACTCTTTTAATCGGGAGAGCATCCGTTGTTCTGTTGTCGCAATCACCGTACAGGTGAGCAGTACCAGCACATCCGCATCGGTAAGACTCTGGACGATTCGGTGTCCGTTCTGCTGTAATAAACCTAGAAGTAGTCGCTCATCGCTTTTGTTTGCCGTACACCCGTACGTCTCTACATGGATATTCATGATAAAAACGCGAAGAGGTCCAGTCTTATTTAACTGCTTCTGTCACCCGTTTGAGGACAAACTGTTTTGAAAGGTTTGATAAAAAGAAACCAGCACGTGGCCCTCTCTCCGCTCCAAGGATGATCTGATAGATCGCGCTGAACGCGGTTTTTATCGGGATTTTCGTTTGTTCAGAAATCTCATAGATGGCGTTGTGAATCGACTCAGGCTCCCATGCGAGATCTGGTATCTTTTCTTTGAAGAGTGCAAGAACGGTCCGTTGTTCTTCTGTAAGAGAGATGCTCGGAAGTGCTTCTTTGACTTCGAACTTCACATCATCAGGTGCGAAGGTGTCAAGCCAAAAGCGTACGTGCTCAGCACGTTGTCGAAGGTGTTCTTCATCTTCTTTTGTCAGTTTCTTTGGAAGCTGCCCATTTCGTATCAGGATTTCCTTTACCTCAAGCCATGTGTGTGCTATCTGATTCAGAGTCACCAGGTGTCGATATGGCAGGTGCAATGGCATCTTTTTAGGGATATGATACGGTTGTGATAGCTCATAGATTTTCTTGAATTCCTTCATCCCTTTGGTTTCAGCTTCTTTTCCGAAATACACTTCTTCGTCCTTATCGTATTCATCCACCAGCGTCAGCAATCCTAGACCTGAGTCAAAAACAATATGTCTGTTCGGTTGATTCTTCATAATCAAGAACCGGAGTACCTCAGGGGGCGTCATCCGGAGCATGTCCTCGCCGCTGACCGCTGTACCTTTAGAGCTATGCATCGCACCCATCCCTTTTAACAGGATGAACTCATAGACGAGCAACCCAGGTGGAGGATAGCGATAGACTTCTTCAGAGATCTTTGCTCCGGTCTCCCGGGTGCCTCCAACGGTGGCATGGTCTTTTCCGCAGGGCTCAAAGGTGACTCCTAGCATCTTCCAACGCGCAGGCCAGTCCACCCTCCAAGGGAGCTTGCCTTGTCCGCTTTTCCTGATGTCTACCTCGCCGTCATGTCCGCAGTCACAGCTGTATTCAACATTTGGAAATTCATATAAACTCGGATGCGTGGTGGAGAGACGGCCACAGGTCTCACATTTCACGTTATAGGGCAACCAGTCTTTTGGCATCTTTCTGCCAGAGAGGCTCTCAAGGATGTTTCTGATGTTCGTGGTGTTCTCCAGAGCTATCTGTATGGATTCGTTGTACTCTCCTTTCAAGTACATTTCACTTGCGCGGTAAACCCGTGGGTTTACACCAATGGTGTGTAATGATCCTAAAAACGAGACAAGGTAATGATCAGCGTAGCTTGCATGCTCACCACAGGGACAAGGGATCTCTGAAAGAGGTTTACCGACATACTGTTGATAGGATGAAGGGAGATGTGGGTACACTTTCCGTAAAGGATCGTAATCATCACAAATGTAGATGAACTCAGCATCACCACCTTTTTCAATAAGACACCGGTACACAGCATCTGTTGTCAGGATCTCCCTCATGTTCCCAATATGAATCGGACCTGATGGTGTGATCCCAGTCGCCAGTACATGTTTCGTCTGTTTTTCCAATAGTTCTTCTGCTAAAACATCTGCCCAATGCATAAGGAAACCTTCCAAGGAATATTTGCTTAGAGCGCCCGAGCCCGGATCAATGAGCGGAGTGGCACACCACCGACATCGTTCATCGATCGTTTATTTAACAGACAGACGCATAAGACAGGATTTCCTTTTTCCGCTTTTACTGCTTTAATAGCAGTTTTTAATGTCTCACCAGTTCCAATCACGTCATCGATAAGGACGACGTTTTTATTTGCGATGGTTGCATAGTTTGAGCAGAACGCACCGGTTTTCTCATGATGTGGTCGAAAGACAGCAAGGTCAAGACCAAGCTCCTCAGCAATATAAGTCGCAAAGGGAATCCCGTTGATCGCGATACCGACGATCACTTCGACATCCATTTCCTTTTTTTCCATTTCTTCAAGGATGATATCGGATAAGGCATAGGAAATCGATCCCATACGGGTCGGAGACACACCAATGGAACGCCATCCAACTTTCAGTTCACCCTCAGGTTTCTTATCCTTCCCACGCGTAAGAAGCCATGCTGCTGTTTCTTTAGAAACATTCAGTTCCTCTGCTATCTCATAATCGGTAAGTCCACTCTCTTTGAACTTTAAGGCTTTTTTAATAAGAGAATCTGTTTCTTTCATATCGGAACATCCTCAAGATTACGTATCGTCCTACGATATTTAGATGTTTGCTCTTTTCCTCTAGAACCATCCGAAAAAAAGCATCGTAAACCTAAAATACCACCAGAACATGCTGTACTACAACGTGATGATATGGCACAAGAGAAAAAAGGAGAAGGATTTCACTCGGGAGCCGGGTTAATCCGGTATTTCGACGCAGAGGAAAAAACCGCATTTAAGATCCCACCATGGTTTGTCGTGTTTGCCTGCATAGCGACCGCGGTTGTTGTAATCGCTGTCCAACTGTGGAAACCACTCTAAAAAAAAATTTTTATTTCTTTATCTTTTGTATCGTCATTTCTTTTGCTACTTTTAATGCGTCGTGAATTTTCTCTTTGTTCGGTCCACCGCATTGGGTAAGTTTAGGCTTTCCACCGCCACTCCCACCAAGTATTTTCCCTAGTTCTGAGGCGAGCGGTCGAAGGTCGATATCAACATCGTCAGATGCAGCTGAGACAAGTTTTTTTCCATCGTAGATATGAACGATGTATCCAGGTTCCTTGATGATTGACGCTGCTATGGTGATTGCATCACTGTCACAGACACCAGTAACCAGCCGTATAGTGGTTCCTGGAATCGCGGATGCATCATGGATCAATTGTTCGATAATATCAGATGAAACCATTTTCTTTTGTTTCTGGGTGCTTTTCCATTCATTGAATAAATGATTGCATGCATCAACAAGACTTGTGACTGTTGTTTTATCCTTTTTATTCGTCTCATGTAAGAACCGCTGTATTGTTTTTTCTAACTGGTCCGCAGAGACCGAAAAGAATTTTTCTGTTTCACGTAATTGCTCAGCGATGTTCTCATGAGACGTGATTTTATACACTGATGAAAGAAGGTCAATGACATGATGATACAGTGTGTTTTCTTTGTTCTGGTAGGCATCTGCCATAGTACTTGCTGCAAAAGTAATACGATTTACGCCATCTGCGATGCGTTCTGTTTTCAGGATACGTACTTTTTCGATTTCCTTGGTGTTATTGAGATGCGTTCCACCACAAGCTTCAACATCAATACCAGGGATGTTGAGTACCCGAATCAGGTTTCCGGGTGGTACTCCGCCTTGGTAGAGTCTGAACCCATGTGCACGTTCTGCATCGTTCCTTTTCATTACTTTCTTTTCAACAGGGACTGCTTGTCGAATGAACTCGTTTGCGACTGATTCGATTTTCTGGATTTCATCCTCTGCGATTGGCTTGTAATGGGCGAAATCAAATCTTGCTTCCGTCAATGCGAGTTGAGAACCAGCCTGCCAGATATGTTCGCCGAACAATCTCCGGAGCGCCCCGTTGACTACGTGGGTACCGGTGTGATGTTTCATGAGTGTATACCGATGATCCCAGTCGATTCTCCCATGGATTTTTTCCCCTACCTCTGCTGATGATCCTAGGACATGGATAATGGAACCAGCTATTTTCTCCACATGCAGTACTTGTATTGGTTTTCCATCAATGATGAGTTCTCCTTTGTCAGCTGGTTGACCACCGCCTTCAGGGTAGAACGCTGTTTTATCAAGGATCACTTCAGTTCCTCGTGATGTGGTTTGTGCCCAGAGGATTGTCGCATCAAATTCTTTTGTGTAATGATCGTCATAGTAGAGAGGGTGTGTCTGTGGAAGATCGGTTTGAATAATTTGGGTTTCTTGCTCTGCTTTTTCGTGTGAGTGTAATTCAGCGATCATCGAATCAAAATTCGGTGGAATGGTAACAGAGATGTGTTCTTTTTGTGCGATGTTTTGAACAACGTCAGGGGGCATCCCATGCGTATCATACAGCATGATTAAGGCAGAGGGATCAATGGTCTGTTTCTCCTTTAATATTCTTTTAATCAAGCCTTCGCCTTTTGAGAGGGTGTCTGAAAATCGTTTTGTCTCAATGTCTAATATTTCGTTAATCTGATCCTTGCGTTTCTGTAACGAGGGAAATTCTTTCCTAAGGTATTCGAGTTGCTGTTCGACGAGTTGTTGTACAGTATAGTCAACCTGTAATTTTTCTATGAATCGAAGTGATCTTCTGATGATCAATCGTGCGAGGTATCCTGCCTTGACATTGGAGGGAACGATTCCATCGCCAAGCATAAAAGACAGGCATTTTGTGTGGTCTGCAAGAGCATATATGCTTCCCATGTCCGACGGATCTTTTATCGAATCAAGCAGAAATGAAAGCATTTTTGGAAATGCGGTTTCGTACACCGTTGGTGTGCCAGTGGTGAACCAGGCGATTCGCTCTAAACCATATCCTGTATCAACAATATTCAGAGGATTGGGAGCATAGTGTTTTCCTTCAAGGATTGTTGGTCCGTGCTCATCCTCTTTCATGTTCATGAACACCAGGGTTGCGATTTCCAGTCCGCCTGCGAGGACCTCAACACAGGGTCCTGCGTTTCCTCCACCAATCCAGAGTTGTTCTTTGTAATTAATCGCTTCTCGGGGTATGCCGATTTTCTTTCTGAAAAACTCATCGCAGTATGCGACTGTTTCTTCTTTCCAGTAGATTTCGTTGATATTTTTATTAAAGGCATGGTGTCCCATCATCTCAAAGGTGGTGAGATGACGACCGCTCTTTCCTACCTCATCTAAGTCATTGAGTCTGATGCATGGCTGTGAGATGACAAGAGGGTTCGCTGGTGGAGGAACTATTCCTGATGTTACATGGGGTTGGAAATCCGCTATCGAAGCGATAGTAAGGTAGATATCAGAGCGCCATCGGGCGACGACTGGACAGCGTTGTCCTGTTTCCGGGTATTGGAGTCGTGAATGACCATGTGTTTCGAAAAATGAGAGGAACCCTTCTCGTACCT
>DATMWV010000264.1:0-7461 GCA_035562195.1 Thermoplasmatota archaeon | reverse complement strand
GTTTGGGACCGTGCTGTGCTGTTCAGGACCGCTTGCAGCATATCGAAATACTCTTATCCAGCAGGTGAAAGAAGCATATATCTCTGAGCGGTTTTTTGGCACCATCTGCACCTATGGTGACGACCGACATCTGACCAACCTTATTTTAGAAAAAGGATATACCGTGAAATTCGAACGGAAAGCAAAAGCTGAGACACAAGTCCCGCAGCGTCTCAGACCATGGCTGCGACAACAAACCCGATGGAACCGGAGCTTCTACCGAGAGTTATTCTGGACCGCCAAACGCATCATTCTGAAACGACGGAACACCCAGGTGTACATGCTGTATGATCTTAGTATGCAGGCGGTACTTCCAATGTTGCTTGTCCTCTCATTACTATTCGTCGGGTATCGCTCCATCGTTGAAAGCCCATTGTATCTTTTCGGGTATCTCATGATCCTTGTTGGGATAGCGATCCTGCGAGGAGCCTATGCGTTTCTGCGCACCCGCGACCGGGTCTTTTTCCTGTTTCCCCTGTATGCGTTTTGCCATATTTTCCTACTTCTCCCTGTGAGAGTGTATGCATTATGTACAATAAGAACAACAAAATGGGGTACACGCTAGATATCACCATACGAGCAAGCATTCTGCTCATCTGCCTAGGCTACATCGTCCTTGCATTCCCAGGGTACGCACCACTGCCTGAGCTGACCGCACAGGTAAACGCCCAAGTGCTCAACACAGTCGGTGTCCCTGCGATATCATTAGAACGATATGTCGTTGTGTCGTTTTCCCAGGCAGATCGCATCTACGAGTTATCATCTGAATGTAGCGGGCTTCTTGTCTATATGATGTTTTTAATCGGGATAGCGGTAGTCCCTTATTTCAGCGCCTATAATAGATTGTTCGCACTGTTGTTTCTACCGATTCTGTTCCTGGGTAACGCGCTCCGTGTCCTTAGCGGGATCATCGTTGGCTTTCGATTCTCGGTGGATGCTTCTGAGTTTTTCCATGCGACATTTGGTCAGGTCTTGATCTTCTTCTGGGTGCTTCTCTGTTTCATTCTCTGGCTAAAACTAACAAGAAATTTCCCAAAGGAAGAATAGGAGGTAAAAAAAATATGAAACAAACAAAGAAAGGAGGATTACTCCTGTGTATGCTGCTGCTATTCAGCATCATCGTCCCTATGGTTGGGGCTGACCCTATCCCACAGACACACCTTTTCCTGAGTCTGGATACGAAATGGGAACATGCACACCCCGGTGATGTTTTTGTGGTACGAGCAGATGTGAAAAATATCGGGGATACCCCTGCGCTGCTGATCCAGGTGCATCTACAAGACATCCCAGATGATTGGATTGTCCAACAACCTAGTTTTCCATGGATTTTAGTGCTGGAGCCAGGGCAGACGAAACCACTGTTCTTCGTTGTCGAACGTGGACAGACAGATGCAACGATCTATGCAGAAGCACAGGCGTACAACGCACCAGTGGTGATCTCAAATCGGATTCCTATCCCTGTCGGAACTGGAGTTGTTATCGTGCTCTGCCTCATCGGTGGTGTCCTGTTCTACCGCGAAGCAAAGATGCGAAAAAAACTCCTACGATAACAGTAGAAGCTATCACCAGAAATCACCAGATATTCTATATATATAGTAGCGCTGAGAAGAGTACTTACCAGACAGATAGTATCGATTGAAATGATCTCTGTTTTTATCATCCGTTTTATAAAACATAGATAGGGTTCATTATTTTACGAATATTTATATAGAAAGCGAGTATTGTTATTTCATAGGTAACTGAATAAATAAGGGGAAAAACTATGTTTAGAAACAATATACTGTTGAAGTTTTGTATTTTATCGATGACCACTATTCTTGTCATCGCACCCGCCAGTGTTCTTAGCTATGGGATAACAACTGCACCAGAACCCGTCTCATCATTCAGTCAAACAACCCCCAATCAGTCGTTGCTAGATCCTCCGAGTTCTTTTGACTTACGAAACGTCGGTGGAACTAACTATGTCACTTCAGTGAAATCTCAATCAGGTGGAACCTGTTGGACCCACGGGGCGATGGCTGCTATTGAAGGAAACCTCTTGATGACAGGGAACTGGGATGAAACCGGACATCCCGAAGAACCAAATCTCGCGGAATATCATCTTGATTGGTGGAATGGTTTTAACACGTTCAACAACGATGATTTTCCCGGTAATGGCCTGCAGGTTCACAATGGAGGGGATTATCTGATCACCTCTGCATATATCACCCGTGGTGATGGTGCAGTGTATTGTGCAGCTGCGAACGACCCAACCGAATATGATGACAACTGGTATCCTTCTGCACCAGCTAGATATGATAGTTCCTATGAGCTGTTTTATCCTCGTGACGTAGAATGGTACGTTGCAGGCTCAGACCTGAGCAATATCAACACCATTAAAGAAAAGATCATGACCGAGGGAGTCATGGGAACATGTATGTGTTATGACGGGAATTTTATCGAGGATATGGGCGGATATTATGCACATTACCAGCCACCAACCTCGACCATTGATCCAAATCATGCGATTGCGATCGTAGGATGGGATGATGCGAAAGTGACCCCAGCATCACTTCCTGGTGCCTGGTTATGTAAGAACAGTTGGGGTTCCGGATGGGGTCCCGAGGGTGGGTATTTCTGGATTTCATATTATGATAAACACAGCTGTCAAAACCCTGAGATGGGTGCTATCTCGTTCCAGGATGTTGAACTAAGGACCTTTAATCATACATATTACTATGATTATCATGGTTGGCGAGACGAGCTTACCGATGTTACTGAGGTGTTTAACGCGTTTATGACTAACGGTGAAGAAGAACTTAAAATGGTTAGTTTCTACACGGCTGGTGACGATGTGAATTATGAAGTAAAGGTGTACGATCGTTTCGAAGGTGGTGTGCTGCTTGACGAACTCTGCACAGAAACAGGGACCATCCAATATACAGGATATCATACCATTGTCCTTTCTGATCCTGTTGGTTTTAACGCAGATGATGATTTCTACCTCTATCTGAAACTTTCCTCTGGCGGGCAGCCTTTTGATCGGACCTCTGATGTCCCCGTATTATTAGGTGGAGACAGCCGAACAATCGTCAAATCCATTGCTCATGCAGGGGAGAGTTACTATCGAAGTGGGGCTTCCTGGCTTGACCTTTATGATTACACATTCACCGATCCTACATGGGACCATACTGCCAACTTCTGCATTAAAGGGTATACCGGTGGATGGACTCCGCTGTATCCTGATCTGGACTGCGATGGAGAACTGAGCTGGGCAAAGGTTAAACCTGGTGCAACCGTCATGGGAAATTTCACGGTGCAAAACATCGGAGAACCAACCTCGGAGCTTGACTGGACTGTTATCGAATGGCCAGAGTGGGGAGAATGGACGTTTACCCCCTCAAGTGGCACTGATCTTGCCCCGGAGGAGGGAGCGGTTTCTATCCTTGTCCATGTTGTTGCTCCAACGGAGAAGAGCGAGTACAATGGAACCATTAAGATTGTCAATGCACATGATCCTGGTGATTACGAGGAGATCTCGGTGTATATGAAAACACCAGTGGACCTGACTCTAAAATATCGTCTCTTAGATCTCCTAAGCAGCTTGCTTGAGAGATTCCCTGTGTTACAACATTTGATACAACTGATGATCTAATTTCATCAGTCTCTTTTCTTTTTTTATTTTAAAAAGTTGTATACGGTGAAGATTTTACTTAGATGTCATATCCTGTCTCTTTTTTAGGAGGCGAGAGTGTCTTGTGAAGAACAATGTTTTATATAGTAAATATACAATAATAGTATCAGTAGATAAGGGGCGTAGATTATGAAAAAATGGTTAAGTATCCTCATCGTAGGAATTTTTATTGTAAGCGGGTTTGGGACAGTCGCAACCAATGTCAGCAACACTGGAATACTTTCGATACAGACTAGGACAGACACAGTATCAGTTGATGTCTCATCGATTCAAGTCACAGAAAGTGTAAATGATTATCTCTTGGTTCGTCTAGGTGATCAGGAATCATATCTTTTGAATCCCGGTCAGCCGATGGTTCCGCGGATCATAAAACACTATGAGTTACCCTTTGGTGTTACCAATGTCGAAGTAGACGCTCAACCATTATTGATACAAGAACAGGCGGTGGCCAAGCAAATCAGACCAGCTCCTGCTCCAGTCTCGTACTCACAAGACACGCGGACTGTTGTGCATTCTGAGAAAGACAGTCAGGTGTACTCTAGTGATGCATTGTATCCGGATGCGTGGGCTGGTTTTCATGTCGGGTGCGGTTTGAACGCCAACGGAAAACATGTCACCCTGGTGACTGTGAATCTGTTCCCTGTACGCTATCGACCAGTGAGCGGGGAACTGCAGGTTGCGCAGGAGTTTTCTGTATCAATCCGGTATCAACAATCATCTGACGAGGTTTTCCCTGCAGAAAGCACCTATGACCTGGTCATCATCACTCCTGAGAAATTTTCAACAGAGGTACAACGGCTGGCGGACCATAAAATCAGCATGGGTGTACCGACCGTTGTGAAAACAACTGAGGATATCTACGCAGAATACACAGGGTATGATAAACCTGAGCAGATAAAATATTTCATTAAGGATGCCCTGGAGACATGGGGGGTGACCTATGTTCTTCTCTTTGGCGGGTTGAAATCCAATATCATCGCAAAAGCAAAGGACGATATCAACCAAGGATCCAAGGCATGGTATCTACCTATCCGGTATTCGAATTTCCAATGGGATGGTGATGAATCCTATAACTTCACCAGCGGTGAACCGGGGTATATCAGTGATCTGTACTACGCTGATGTCTACAAAGAAGGCGGGGTGTTTGACGATTGGGACTCGAATGGAAACAACGTGTTTGCAGAATGGTCCGGTGAACTGCGTGATGAGCTGGATCTGTACCCTGATGTCGCCTATGGACGGCTTGCATGCAGAAGCACCCGCGAGGCAAAAAACGTCATCGATAAGATCATTAACTATGAAAAAGAACCTGCAGACCCAAGCTGGTTTGACAACATCATCGTCATCTCCGGGGATGGGTTCCTCGATCAGGAGGACTGGAACATCCAATGGGACACCACGGGTCTGCCAAACGGACAATACACCATCTTTGCCCAAAGTTTCAACCCTGAAGAAGGCGGCCCGATCGATGAGATCCACATCACCCTTGACAAGACAGTCGCTTCGAACATCACGTTTAATCATGATGACCATCTGAACCCTGCGTTAGCTGATGGATACCCTGCTCCTCCGATCGCTGAAATCGTTTCAGTTTCCAACAATAATACCCTGGGGAACACAGATTACACCTATGCTCCCAATGATGGGGAAGCCTATTGCAACGACCTCTACAAATGGGCGGACATCTCCTACGTAGCAGGTGTGCTGACCATACGAGGAAAATGCTACGACCCCCGGCCCTATGGGAATCTGACGGACCTTGTCCTCTGGATAGAAGACGAGGATGGGACAACGGTGTTTGACACGACCCGGGAACATATGGAGACCTATTATGAGGGTGAATGGGTGGTTGGTGAAAAGCTGCTCCATGGACGTGGTGGTGCATTGAAGTATATGCCTGATTTTGAGAGCAACATTGTCTTTACCTCGAACGGGAAATGGTTCGATCAGAACGATGTGATCAACGAGTTTTCCAATGGGTATGGCTTTGCGTATTTCTCAGGCCATGGGAGCCCCGGATGGTGGGGTGATCATTACCCAGGCATCCCTGGGAATCGTCGGTATGGTCAGGTCCCTGGACTGCTCGTCATGCAGGCAGACCGGTACTTCCCGTTTTTGCAAAGCCCTGTGCTGCCGATGCGGAAATTAACCAATACCGATAAATTGCCGGTGACGAACGTCGGGGGTTGCCATAACAGCATGTTTAGCGTCTCGATGATCCCCTGTCTCTTGGATGGGTTATTACCGATGAATATGTTCACCTATGGGACACCACTGCCAGACTGCTGGGGGTGGTACATGATGAAAATGCCTCATACTGGTTCGATTGCGACCATGGGGAACACCGGGTACGGTTGGGGTTCAGAAGGTGATGTGTGCACGATCGGTCCTGGTGACGGATGGCTGAACACCGAGTTTTATCGACAGTACGGGCAGGAGAACCAGACGGTCCTTGGGATGGCGTATATCCAAGCAATCACCGGGTATATCTCGAATTTCAAGACCTGGGAGTATTCGTACTGGCGGGTTGACCATGGCTGGGATGGGATTGATCAGAAGACGGTGCAGCAATGGGAGCTGCTTGGTGACCCAAGCCTGCAGATTGGTGGGTACTCCTAAAAAACCCTTTTTCTTTTTTTTATTTTTCTTTTTTCTCTGGTTGAGGCAAGGTGTTCATCCATTCCAAGAGCTCTTTGAGCATCGTTGTCGCCCGTGTGTCGTTTGTCTGAAGGAGGGTTAGATATCCAAGAAGTGAGTGTTCATCTAGGTCCTGGGTTAATAACGGAAGGGAAAATGGTGTTCGTTCTACGATAGCAATCCCATGGTCAAATATTGGATCAGCAAGCAGGGGACTGAGTTCAGCTCTTTTTTCCATAAGATGTTTCGCGAGATCGTTTTTCATTGTTATCAATTCTTTTCGAAGGTGATCCGGGAGTTGTTGATGCAAAGTGTCTATTTTTTTTGTTGCATCTTCTGGAGCGCCAAGACCGGTTGCGACAGCAGTCATCATTTCTTTTGAGATGGTGGTAAACATCTCAGAAAATGCTTCGGTCATTATCGTCATTAATAATATCGAAGTATTACATAGTACGTTTAGGATTTTTGTTTCCCGGTTCTCATCTTTTTTTTCCGCAGGTTTGTCCGGTTGGGTTGTTTTGTTTTTTGTCATGTGGGTCACTGGTCTGTGCGATATTGTAAGGATTATGTCTATTTAGTATTGATTGAAATAGCATTGTTGTCTGGTTTCTTGGCATGGCTGTGACGGGAAAAAAGGTTTTTATAAGTCAGAGTCGTTCTTTTATTGTAACATGGTGAACTTCTACAAGTGCAAAAAATGCGAAACGAAATTTGTCGCACCTCAGAAAATCGAGGCTGAGAAAGGTCATCCGACGTATGTGTGTCCGAAGTGTCAGAGTCGGAATTGGGGTCCGCTTGACTGGTAATCGTTGTTTGAAAGCCGTTCTAGGTCGTCGAGTGGTTCTAAGAGTGCTCTTCTCTGTTTTGTGTGGTTTTATGAAACATCCTGTCAACAATATAGCCGGGGCTGTACATTTTTTCTGAAAAGCGTAGGCAAAAAAGGGGTTTTTTTTAAAGAATCAACAGATAGATAGATTTATTTATTTGATGTCTATATTAATATGTGGGTTTGGGCTCTTTAGAATGTTTTTTTTTGCATTCTTTCCTCCCAGACTTTTAGGCCCAGACCCAGTTTCTTATGCAGTGGAAACTCGATATCGATGGTACAATTA
>DATMWV010000263.1:0-4828 GCA_035562195.1 Thermoplasmatota archaeon | reverse complement strand
AAAACACCATGGCCAGTAGAGTTCCTCTTGATAGGTATGCCAGGAGATTAACGCAGAAATCTCATGACCAATGATAAAATTAGAGACAGCCTGGATCTCTAATTCTGAGGTTGCTCCTGGACCGCAATAGGTCTCACCATCGGGGGAATGTGTCACTGAACCTGAGCCAATCGATCCCCATGCACCCTTTATTTCACTATTACTTGAACCATAATAGTTTCTGTTTAAATCAACGCCATAGGTACCATATTGAGAGAAGTAATGTCGGTTCTTCCGCCAATCGTTCCCAAGGTCATGACAGTAATAATACCCATCTGGGTTTACACAGGGAATTATCCATATTCTCCGGTTCTCCACAAAATCTGTGATCGTGGAATTCACACCATACCCGTCAGTCAGATTATTCGCGATACGAAGACAAATCTCTACCGTTGGCCATTCACGGGCGTGATGCAGTCCCATGAATAATACCTCTGGTTCTCCTTCATCCACGCCAGGGTTATCAGAAATCTCCAAGCACCATTGAGAACGTCCTTCGTAGCTAGTTCCGATGCTGAAAAGATTGACGATGTCTGAGTGATCGTCTGCAATACCTTCGATGATATCTTCAACTTCAGCAAACGTATGGTACGATCCCATCATTGCCGCATGATAAGCGTCCATATCGGCAATACGTGTGGTAAATGAAATATGGTTATCGGTAAGCTCTTGTAACTGATACTGCGGAAGGATGATATCGACCCATTCACCCTGACTTTCTGCAACAACCTCCACACCCTGCGGAAGCACCACGGCTCCCTGGGTAATATCAACCCGTACAAGTGTTTTGACAAAATCTGTTGGCTCATCACTAGCGGTTCCTGAGAGAGAAATAGACCCACAAAACAGCAATACCAGCGTTCCAAAACAAATGATTTTCTTCTTATTCATTTTCTTCCAACTCCTTTCTAAGAATATCCCCCTATTTGCAGACTGGGATCACCAAGAAGGACAAATTCCTGGACTGTCTTCGCATCAAGTTTCTCCAGCATCGGTGGATAGGCGTTGAGATAATCGATAAGCGTCTGTGTGTGCGCCTGACCAAGGATCGTCATATTATTCACTCCGTAATTTTTAAAAAACTGTGTATTTGCATAACCTGAATAGAACTGCGTGCAATCAGGGATGGTATCATTGTTCCAGTCTTCCGTGGCAAACCAGTCAAGACCGGTGTACGCCATCGTTGCGATACTCCCGCCGTTCTTCACACTCATCAACTTCCATGCCCAGCATTCCGGTGTCCATTCTCCCAAGTAAAATTTCCATTGGAAATACTTCAAACCCTCTTGGATAACACCTTTCAGGATGTTCAACAGACTCGTGTTGAACTGCCCATTATGACACCCACCACAAACCGTGACCGGGAGTTTTTCCGCATTTGTCAACTTCGGCATGTCCTTGACCTGCAACCCGGTGATCCACATGCTTTCATTATGAGGTGGATGAGTTGACCAGGACATCGGATTGCCATGCCCATCAAAGAATAAAAATCCACAGCCTGCGTTAATCCCATCAATCACATCCTGTGTTTTTGTAAAATTCCCATTTGATGTCCAGAGCCGAATTCCATCAAATCCAGCCAGGTACTGTAATGCGAGTGCGTTTTCTTCTTCACCTTCATACCAAGGATCTGTCGCGTTTGGTGCAGAATCACCACCTACCACAACCATTTTGTTAAACCATTCTGATCCTGCGGTTGTGTTTTCATAAGTCGTTATCTTGGTCACAAGGGTTTTAACCTCATCGAGGTTCGTACAAGCAAGCCTTCCGATATACACCTCAGGGTACATATCAAGGATATCCTTCCCCTGACTGTTCCATTCAGCAAAAATACCGTTCCCATTGGAGTCCCATGTTGAAAAATTACCATAGGCATCATAAAGATCTGCGAAGTAGAGGTCTGAAAGAAATCCTCCCTCCCAGTTCGCGCCATCATCAAGGTTGGTATATCGGACAGGTACGTACCATTTTTCTTTTAGGATGCCTCCGTATCTTCCACCAACCAAGAGCACATAATCAGTCCCCCATTGGTCATACGCATTCTTGATAAAGTATTTCATCTCTTCAGCACAATCTCGTCCTTCTGCCGGGAAGTAGACGCTGTCGCAGATTTCGTTTCGCGTGACAAGTTTCGTCGTGATACCTTTGCTGGTTTTATGATTCACCAATGGTTGGAGCGACTCAGAAAAGGTTTTTGGAGCAATAATGACTAAAGAGTATTCATCGACCATCGATGTCTCAGGAGATGGAGGAACATACGTAATTGACAGAGACGCTTTGTCCCGGAAGAGAATTGTATTTCCCTCTGATTTATATTGGATGGGGAAACAACGAACTGTCACAAAAATAACATGATCTTCACCGGAGATGCCTGCACCTAGATGATAATCATAGAGCGTCTCTGGGTAAGTCGATCCCATTGCTTGTGCTTCTTGGTGATACTTTACCTTCTTGCCTGCGACATAGGTCACCGGTGTTGGTGTCGGTGCGATTTTTTGTTCTACGACGTATTCCTCTGCTTCGGAGAATGTGACATCGACAGTTTTTATCTTCGTGCCGAATGGGAAGGTATATGTGGTGGTGAAAGCAGGAAGCATTGGTGCATCGGGTGCCTTAAGCCATGTGTTTGTCTCTTGCATCGTTACGAATGCGTATCCTTCTTTTTCTATGATTTCTGGGTTTGAAAAAGAGATTGTCTGAGTTTTTTTCATTGTTGTTTCTGAAGTGTTAGTAACCGTAGCTGCTCCAAGTCCACTGAGGACCATGATTCCAATTAATAATAGTGGTATTATTTTCTTCATAATATATCCCCTAATGTTTCCGATGATGATTATCCCCGTATGTTCTTAATTATATAAATCTGTATTTAAATCTATCTTAGGAAACGGACCCGCAGAAAAGACAGAATATCTTTTGATAGGGTATCATCGAATTCCTTGCAAAATAAATTCCACTGCAAAACGGTTTTTTCGACAGGTGCCACCAGTTCGACTGATATAAGATCGTAATCTGCATGATTTTCTGCATTCCATATTTTTACAGAACCTGAGAATGTCCCTTGTTCATCTGGTACGTCGACATACACAGAGACTGTGACCGGGTTTCCTGAGGGAAGGTTGATACCGCTATTTGGTTCAAAGACCCAGTTGTTCCCCCAGGCTGGTGTCTCTGCGATCGCCCAATCCAGATACGAGTCGCCAAAACCCTCTGGGTCACTACCGATGTTTTCCACCGTGAACGTCCCAAGAGCGAAATGTGTCGTGCCAATTTTTACGTTCCCTTGCAAAGCCCCATTGACCTGGAGATTTGGCTCTGGGGGCTCGTAGGAATCTGAGAGTTGGAACCATACTTTCGCATCGTTCTCCTCGTCACTGTTATCTCCTCCATCTGGCTGGTAGGTCCCTGAGGTTGTGATGTATCCTCCTTCAGAGATGATTGTATCGATCTGTATGAGTTGGTCGGTGATGAGGTTATATCGACAATGGAAGATCGCTCCCCTGATATCTGTCGTACTGTCGTCTGTTCCTCCACCGGTGTATCCGCTGACGTCCGCAAGATCATCCCCGCTCAGCAGGTCTCGATCCCAGACTTTTATGGTTATTTCAGGTGTTGGTGTCTGGACATGGAACCGGTGAGTGACGTCTTCTGTATGATCGTCTTCATTGCTTGAGTAATCATCATTGCTTTGTTCTATCCATTGACTCCCGGTATAGACTTGCACTCGATATGACCAGTCCGCCTCACTTTCTAACCATCCTTCGATATCACCGATCATCTGGACCCGATGCATCTTGACATTTACTTGAGGACCGGTTTGAGGCACGTAATCAAAATAGATGATCTCTTGACCGATTTTACAGTCTCCATACAGGATTTTGAACCATCCGTCCTCGCCCCAGAAGGTACCCCAGCTGTTTTTACAGATCCAGCAGTTTTGTGCATCATCATAGCCGACGATGACGACAGCATGGTTCATCGGGTCAGGGTCGCTGCCTGGGTGTTCGTACACACCTCCGTTGTAATCGAAGAAATCATCGTACACGATCATTCCTGCAGTCAACGGACCATGTTGAATCAGAGCATTTTTTATTGAGGTGATATCACTGGCGACCGTGTGCCATCCGTCGATCTGTATGATGAGGTCTTCCCAGTTGCTGCATTTATTTGAGCATGGCGGTACAGAGCCAGATCCACTCACATAGGGAAAACAGGATTCAGGAAGTGTCCCGTAGGTTGTGATGAAGTTGTATGGCCCTGGAGAATAAGCCCCATCGCATCCTTGTATATAATTACCCATCCATTCTGTTCCGCAAGAGACAATGAATTGCTCTGACAGATCAATGGAATACCCAGGGTTGTCTTGTTTTATTTTTATGAGTGATTCGATTGATCCGAGTGGTGCGAATGCATAGCAGCTTCCGCAGTTCGCTTGGTTTCTAATCGGCGTGGTCCAATCACCGGTGTGGCCGTTGTAGGTCGCATCACGCCAGTCCCATGATGACGCTGTTCGTCCTGTGAACGTCTTTCCTTGCGGTAGTATTTCGATTGCAGGTAACAATCCTGTCCTGTAATAGAGCCCTTCATCTGTCGGTGTTTCGTACGATTCGCAACCGCACTCATTCTCAGCGGTGATTTCTTTGGTTGGATTTTGCTTATTTGTTTGGGGTTGTGTGATGGTATCGTTCTGTTGTTGTGTTCCAATGACGGTACAGCAGGTGCCTAGCAAAATACCCATTAACAATATTGAAAATATTTTTGTATTCATAGTTTTTTCCCCTTGATATCTGAC
>DATMWV010000262.1:0-3222 GCA_035562195.1 Thermoplasmatota archaeon | reverse complement strand
AAAGTCGGGAGGTAGAATATGAAAGAATTGAAGACTGGGAGGTCTGTATCGCTTTCTGAAAAACAATATGTTTTGGGGCGGAGGGAAAAAACTGGTGGAGGGGTTCTTACCATCGGGAGATACTATGCTCTTGATGGGTCACTGGGGGCACCGGTGTTTCTTGATGTGACACGGCCTCATATGGTGTTCATTTGCGGAAAACGTGGGTATGGAAAATCGTATACCATTGGGGTGTTTCTTGAGGAGATCGCATCATTGGATGATTCGATGAAGCAGCATCTTGCAGTCGTTGTTCTAGATACCCTTGGAATTTTTTGGTCCACGAAGTTTCCTAGCACGGATGCTCTTGAGAACCTTCAACGATGGGGACGAAAACCTACCGGTTTTCCTATTCATCTCTTGGTTCCTGCACATGCGACGAGGAGTTATTCGAAAAAAGATATTCAGGTTGAACAATTCTCCATTTGTATCGCTGAGCTCTCACCGCTGCATTGGTGTCAACTGTTCGATGTGAAGATGACAGATCCAGTCGGCGTAGTCCTTACACAGGCGATCCTTGGGTTACAATCATCCAAGAATCATTTTTCCATGCAGGAGATCGTGTCGTATATCCAACGGGATGTTCAGACAGACGCGATGGTGAAACATGCGGTGCAGAATTTTTTTCTCATGGCTGACTCATGGGGTGTGTTTGAGAAGGATGGTCTTTCGATACCAGAGATCGTCCAACCTGGGACTCTGACGGTGCTTGATCTCAGCGTTCTTCCAAGCGTGCTTCTCAAGGATGTTGTGGTTGCGGTGCTTTGTGAAAAAATTTTTGAAGAACGTGTCAGGTCACGGAAGATAGCGGAACAGAAAAAAATGGGTTTTAAGGTAGAAGCTGAAGGCATCCCGCTCGTCTGGCTTGCAGTCGATGAAGCCCAGGTGTTTCTACCCTCTGAAAAAAAGACGTTGAGCAAAGTAGTGCTTATCGAGGAATGGATGCGGCAGGGGCGCCAACCTGGTCTGTCTCTTCTTCTGGCGACACAACGGCCGAGTGCGGTCGAACCAGAGGTGCTCTCCCATTGTGATCTTTTCCTATGTCATCGGTTGACTGCCCAGGAGGACATTGATGCGTTAAGTCGGATTCGCCCGGTCTATATGCATGGGGACATCCAGGATTCTATTAAGAAGATCGGGTCTGAGAAAGGAGTTGCGTTGCTGGTGGATGATACCTCGGAGTCTGTTCATGTCGTGCAGCTGCGTCCGCGTGTCAGCTGGCATGGGGGTGCAGAACCTGTCATCAGAGAAGGTCATTCATTCTAGCGTTGTCGAGGAGGTGTTCGGATGAGGTGGAGAGATGATGACGCGGCAGATCAGCTTCCGATTCGACTCATGATGAGTCTTGCGATTGTCGCAGCGATAGTCGTCCTTATCGCAGGTGCTTCTGGTGCTGTGCGTACGTTTCTTGATGAGCAGCAGGTCGAAACACAATGTCGGTTGATAGAAGCTTCTCTTTCGACAATGGTGGGAAGCGGTGCGGTTCGTGATGTGGACGATTTGAATGCGCCACAAGGTACGAAACGGGTGCAGCGTATCTCTTTACCTGATTCGCTTATCTATCTTTCGTTTGGTGGCGATGCTGATCCTTTGAACACAGGGGTGTTCAGTTCAGGGCTTGTTGAAGATGGTGCTGTGATTTTTTACAGGGTGCAAGGGGGCAGTAAACAAGTGATTTGGTTGCCAAAGGAGACTTTTAAATTTCGAGAAGGGATTTTCATTGATAATCATTGGGGTGTTCATGGTGCTGGGCAAAGCTTCATTATTCACACCGGTGGGACGCTTAACCTCGTGTTCGAGCGTGTGCAAAAAAACCATAGAAGCTATATCTTAGTTCATAACACCGATGATATCGATTAATACTCATGCTTCGTGACCGTGAGTGAGTCTACGTCATGAGGTAGTTTCAGCGGATATTTGTCGGGATTGTTTGTTTCTTTTGAACAAGGCGGCAGATGCGGCAGGTTTCGATGATCGCATCGGTTCCATCATTGTTCAAGATACGCTGAGCGGAGATAGTGATTTCCTGGATGATTGTCTCATCAAAAACATCTGTGTTTCCTCTTTTTTTTGAGAGGTATTGACAGATGGCTGCAGGCGTTAATCCAAGTTTTTCTGCTGCTTCTCGCTGGCTAAGTCCAAACTGTTTGATGAGTTTTTCAGCAAGTTCTTTTCTGATCGCAGGAACGCCATTCCAGATCATGTATTCGCAGGGTGTCCGTTGCATGCATATATGATATATCTTGTCAGTTTATATAATTAACGATTGTTAACATCAGTTGTTTTTTCCCCTCCGTCATTGAATACCGGTGAAAATGACTTTATACACGCAGACATTTCACGATGTGGTGATCTTGTGGTAGACATCAGCACAACAATCGGTCCGCTTCGATTGAAAAATCCAACCATGCTAGCCTCAGGAATCATGGATGAAGACGCAGGCAGCATGCAGCGGATGATTGATTGTGGCGCTGGTGCGATTGTCACAAAATCAATCGGGACACAACCACGAGACGGATACGCAAACCCAACAGTCATTGAACTTGACCATGGCATTTTAAACGCGATGGGTCTACCCAATCCCGGGATCGATCTCTATGGTGAAGAAATAAAAAAACTACAAGCAGCCAAGGTACCGATCATCGGCAGTATCTATGCTGCGGATGCAAACGAGTTCGCAAGCCTTGCTGAGAAGATGCAGCGATTCGGCGCAAACGCTGTTGAACTCAATGTCAGCTGCCCGCATGCAAAACACTACGGCCTGGAAGTCGGAAGCGATCCTGCATTGCTCCATGAAATTGTCTCTTATGTAAAACACCACGTCTCCCTTCCCGTCTTTGTCAAAGTATCACCCAACATCATGAACCTCGTTGAGATAGCCCAAACCATTGAGAATGCAGGGGCGGATGCAATCGTCGCAATCAACACAGTGAAAGCAATGAAAATCGATCTTGAGACAACACGTCCCCTATTAGCAAACAAGACTGGTGGATACTCAGGCAAAGCGATTAAACCTATCGGGGTACGCTGCGTCTATGACATTGCACAAGCAGTCAAAATCCCTCTCATCGGAGTCGGTGGCATCACCACCGGGGAGGATGCCATTGAATATTTCATGGCTGGTGCTTCTGCTGTACAAATCGGATCAGCCGTCTATTACCGGGGCCCAGACGTGTTTAATGT
>DATMWV010000261.1:0-2977 GCA_035562195.1 Thermoplasmatota archaeon | reverse complement strand
TACCATGGCTTCGTAACTCTTGTACTATCTGAATAGCTGTCGTATTCATATCTTGATTGACAGGAATGACGAACACGTCGAGTTTCGGGGCTGGGAAGAGAAAACCTTCCTCATCTAGTGCAAGGATGGTTCTGTCAAACCCAATAGCAAAACCTGATGTAGGGACTTCGGTGCCACCAAACAAGGGGACCAGATCGTAGGCGCCTCCTCCGCAGAGTTGTTTTTCTGCTCCAAGGACTGGTGCATCGATTTCAAAGACTAAACCTTTGTAGTAGTCAAGGCCTCGTACGATACTTAATTTTATTTCATAGTCTGTGATATGAAACGCGTTTTTTAGCAGGTCAAGGATTGTCTCCATGGCCGTAAGTTCAGTTTTCGCATCAGTATCATCAATGATGAATGAGCGGATTTTTTCGATATCTGATGTTTGTAGAACTTCAAGGAACGCATCGATCATCTCTTCCGTAACGTTACAGTCTCGTAGAGCTATTTTTAAATCATCGAATTGGGATTTATCGATCAATGGTAAGAGTATCTTTTGATCATCCTTGAGGAGATGTAATTTTTTGAAAATCGCGCTGATTATGGTGAGATTTCCAATGTTCAGTCGTATATTTTTTAATCCTGTGTTTTTCAGCAGAGTATATGCAAGGGCGAGTAATTCTGCAGTTGCTTCACCGGTGTCTGTTCCGATAATTTCACAGCCAGCTTGTTGAAACTCCCGGTATCTCCCTTTCTGTGGTCGGTCGTACCGGTAGCAGTTCCCAAAATAGAAGAGCTTGAGTGGTTTTGGCTCCATCTGTAATCGTTCGACGTAACATCGGATGACGGGAGCGGTCAGTTCTGGTCGTAATGCTAATGCTCGTCCACCTTTATCGTTAAAAGCGTAGAGTTCATTGATGATGGATTCCCCAGATTTCGCGGTGAAGAGTTCGAGGTTCTCGAAGGTTGGTGTCTGGATTTCACCATATCCAAATGAGGTGAATGTCGCAGCCATGTTGTGTTCTAAATAGCGTCGTTTCTGCATTTCATCTGGAGTGAAATCTCTCGTTCCTCGTGGCACTTGAAACATATGCAGTCGTATAGTAGGAATTCTTTAATTATGTTTCTCTTAAAAATGTGAAGAAGTTCAAATCTAAAAAAAGACTCGAAAATGGAGAAGTTCGATTTCCTAATACAATCCCTTTGTTCTATGAAAAATGTGGAAAAAAGAGGCAAAAACTTCTTTTAGCAGAATCTGTTACACCTCTTGAATTTCTACCTTTGAGAGGTTGATTTATATGGAAATAAACATGTATGTGAATAAATACAAACATGCTCGATACGCGTTTTTCAAATGGCGCTACCAACTTGAACTTTATAATAAAGTAATTCTTGCAGTAAGTTTTGCTTGTATAACAGCATTGTTGGCTCAACTGCGGTTTTATATTCCAGGATCACCCATTCCCCTGACAGGACAAACGTTTGCTGTCGTTCTGAGTGCAGTAGTTCTTGGAAAATGGTGGGGTGGGATAAGTCAAAGTATCTATCTTGGTGTGGGTCTAGCGGGAGTTCCTTGGTTTGCTGGGATGAACGGAGGATTTGCATATCTTGCTGGTCCGACCGGTGGATACCTCATTGGATTTGTTCTTGCAGCATTCTTCCTCGGATACTGTGTTGATACCTATGTTCGGTCACGGAAATATTGGACGATGTTTGCGTTGATGTTCTTTGCGAATTTTGTCATTGTCTTTGGCTGTGGGTTAGCCCAACTGTATGGCTGGCTTTCATTTACCGGTGCGTCTGTTGATCTGTGGGGGCTACTCCTCATGGGCTTGATACCATTCATCATCGGTGATACAATAAAGATAGCTGTTGCTGCTGGGATGGCCAGTGGTATTACACCAAAACAAGCATATGGAAAAGAAATGGATGCGGTCTCACCACTAAGGTAAGACCATTCTTTTTTTTTATTTCACTTTTGAGAGAGTGATCGTCCGGTCAGTAAGGACAATCCATTTGAGTTTATCGCCATCTTTAAGTTTGAGGAGGTCGACTACCTCAGAAGGAACAGTGATCCGTCTGCGTGAACCACGGATGGTTAACGCGGTTTCTTTTATGCATATCACAGTGTCAAGATCGATTTTCATTTTATCTCACTCTCTTCGTTTTATAAAACGATAGGCTAGCTAACTTATTTCTCCTGCTAAATACGCTTTTGTCTCAGGGTTTTTTGGATTGTTGAAAAATTCAGCAGCAGGTCCTTGTTCGATGACCTTGCCGAAATACAAGAAGATGACGTAATCAGCGACTCGTTTTGCCTGACGCAGGGTATGGGTCACAAGGATAACCGTGAAGTCTTTCTTTAGTTTTAACAAGAGCTTTTCAATTTGCTGGGCAGCGATTGGATCAAGGGCAGAGGTTGGTTCATCACATAAAATAACCTCTGGTTGTACTGCGATGGCTCTGGCGAGACATAATCGTTGTTGCTGTCCGACCGATAATCGCGAGGCAGGATCATGCAAGCGGTCTTTGACTTCGCTCCAGAGACCGACTTCTTGTAAACAGTTTTGCACCGCCTCAGCAAGTTCCTTTGCGTTTTTATCATGGTGGATGCGTAATCCATAGGCGACGTTTTCAAATATCGACAGGGGTAACGGGTAGGGTTTTTGGGAGATCAGACCCATTTTTTTCCGGATATCTGGGACATTCAGCCCACTTGACATGATGTTGATCCCATCGACAATGATCTCACCATGTATTTTTACGTCATCTTGAATTTCCAGTAATCTGTTAAACGATTTCAACAAGGTGGTTTTTCCGCATCCGGATGGGCCGATAATAGCAGTGAGTTGCTTGGCCGGTATCTGAACGTCAATATTCTTTAACACAGGATTACTATGAATAGTGACATTCAGAGTCTTGGTCTCTATCTGAATAGTGTTGGGCTTATTCATTTTCGTTTCCTCTTTTTATTATTTTATGATATGTTTGGATG
>DATMWV010000260.1:0-3696 GCA_035562195.1 Thermoplasmatota archaeon | reverse complement strand
GCATGGGGTTGATCGACTCATCCTGAATCATGCCATCGTCAAGGTCTATACTGGTGAGGAACTCCGTTTCTTACATGATATCACAAGGTTTGTGGAACACTGCCAATCCTATAACCAGCTTCGGTTGACTCAAAAGGATTTCCCAAAATGCGATGCATGTAACAAACAAAGAAAAGAGGAGTTATCCGCATGTCTCCAGAATGCTGAGCATGATCCGATTCAAGCTTTTTTCCGACTCAAAGAGCTAGAAAAGAAAAAGCTCAATGGTGATGTGTCCTGTGAATCTTGTGAAGAAAAATACAAAAAACTTCTCAGTGAAATAAGCAAAAACGATGGATTGTCGCGCTGTGTCAGCAACAAAAAATATACCAGTGAAACATTCTATACGACACATATTCGCCCATATGTTCGCCCAGGGTTCATCGACTCCTATATCCACCTGGATCCTCCAGCTGACGCCGTGTTTTTGGAATCTTACGACGTGTCGCGAAAAGCAGGACATCCGTTACAGGTGTCATTGTACATGCTGCGTTCACGACCTGAGAAACTCTACTTTGTCGTCCCACCAGAATACGAGCTGCCTCGTGAAGAACTCTACATCCTTGAGGACGTCCGACTGCATCTCTCAAGACATCGACCTAAAGACGTCTCGTTCATGGACTTAGAGACCGCAGAAGAATATTTCCAACGCCTCGGATCCAAGATCATAGCATCCTACGCAGAGAAAAACCATCTTGATCTGGATGCCGGGAGAATCGAATACCTTGCTGATCTTTTCTCAAGATACAGCGCCGGGTTCGGCATCCTTGAAGACCTCTTATTCGACCCTCACATACAGGATATTTATGTCAACGCACCGGTGATTAACAATCCATTACATCTGGTTCTTGATGGCGAAGAATACACGTCAAACATCTATTTTTCCGACAGTGACATCGATGCGCTGGCATCACGGTTTCGCACCCTGAGTGGCAGAGCCTTTTCTGAGGCATCACCGGTCCTTGACATGGACCTTGAAAAATATCGTACTCGCGTCACCGCCATCTCAAATCCATTAACACCCAGAGGGATCGCGTTTGCGTTACGCAGACATCGGTCCAAACCCTGGACACTAGCACATTTTGTTGCAAATAACATGATCTCGGCAGCTGCCGCAGGATTTCTCGGCTTCCTTATCGACGGACAAGCATCGCTGTTGGTCGCAGGCAGTCGCGGCTCAGGGAAAACCTCGCTCCTGAGTGCTTGTGTCTTTGAGATACCACAACGGTTCCGTATCCTCAGCATCGAGGACACCCCAGAGATCCCCGTCGATGATTTCCAAGAATTGGGATATAAGATGCAATCCCTGATCACAAAATCGATCACGACAAGTACATTGTCGACAGAGGTGGACCCGACTGATGCATTGCGCACAGCGCTACGACTCGGAGAATCGGTCTTAATTCTCGGGGAGGTACGTGGCGTCGAAGCAAAAGTCCTGTTTGAAGCGATGCGTGTGGGAGCAGCAGGAAACCTGATCATGGGTACGATCCATGGGTCGACAACAAGAGATGTGTACGAACGGGTCGTCTATGACATCGGAGTACCAGCCACATCCTTTAAAGCAGTCGATGCCGTCATCATTGCAGCACCCATCAGATGCGAGGGAGGGATCGAACGGAAACGAAGGGTCGTCCAAATATCGGAAATAACTAAACTAGGGTGGAGTACCAACCCAGACCCAGAGAAGATCTTCCAGGATGTCATGCTGTATAATACAACGAAAGACGAACTGTGCACCACCGATCTTCTTGACATGGGCCAATCCCAGGTGATCCAGTCCATTGCGAAAAAATGGGGCATCACTGTAGAAAAAGCACTTGAAAACATCCAGTTACGAACAGAGATGAAAAAAACAATCGTCGAACACAGTAAAAATCACAAAGAACTCCTGGAAGCCGTAACGACGAGAGACGCAAATAACATGTTTTGGATGTGCCTTGAGGAAAGCAAACTGCGTCATGGGAGTGTTGATTACGATGAAGTACGGATACGATGGATGAAATGGTTCACTGATTACCTGAGGTGTCTCCCATGAGACCGGAACCAACCTGGTTCATCCACGGAGCACGTTTCGCAAAAAAATATTTTTTTTGGCTTCTGAAGGACAATGAAAAAACAAAACAAAAACTGCAACGACACTTCCCTTCAGAGTATGAGGATCTTCTTCTGTTCTCAGAATTGGAAATAGAACGTTATGATATCTTGTTATTAGCGTATACCAGTGCGTTTCTGTCCTTTGTTTGTTTTTTTGTTTGTGATCTGCTCCTCCTCGTTCTTGATATTTTTTTTCTTGGGCAGATCGATGGAGCAACAATACTCCTTTTGCTTATCGTGTCGATTGTTGTGCCGTTCGCGGTGATGAATCTCATCGCATATTACCCAAAAACCTACGCCAGATACATCCAGATTCATTCGCTTGGTGACATCCCTGAGATTCTGAGTTATCTGGTGATGTACCTAAAGCTTGTCCCAAATCTTGAAAACAGTGTGAAATTCGCAGCATCAGAATCATCAACGACCCTGGCAGCTGATCTGCGGAAACTTGTCTGGGACATGGAGATACGAGTATACCATGGGGTCAACGATGCGATTATTCATTTCGCGATCCGCTGGGGACGATGGAGCGATTATTTCAAACGGTCCCTTCATCTCATTCGCAGTTCAATACAAGAACGAGACGAGGCGTCTCGCATCATCACCTTAGATAGAGCCTTGGATGTCTCGTTAGAGGGGACAAAAGAGACCATGAACCAGTTCGCCAATCGGCTCCATCAACCAACTGTTATTCTGTACTCGGTAGGGATCATGATTCCGTTGTCTCTTGTCGCCATGCTACCCGCAGCAGGTTTGGTGGGATTGAGAATTACCATTGTTCAGATATTTCTTATCTATGATCTTCTTCTGCCATTGTTTGTGTATCTGTATACACGGAAGATTCTTCTTTCTCGTCCCGCCGCTTTTCATCCGTCACACATCCCAGAAGACCATCCGGACCTCCGAAATATCAAGAAACGAAAATCATTTTTTGTCTCAGTAGCTGTTGGTTTTGTTGTTTCGATACCAGGGATCATTTTTCTTCTTATTCCTCTTGTTGCTCCCTTTGAGGCTTCAAACGATATTCTTCATTTTATCATAAGCAGCCAGGGATTGAACCTCTTTTTCCCCGTGACATTATTTTTCATCTGGGGGGCAGCAGCCGCTGTTTCTCTGTACTGCATCGGTGTCTACCGTCCATATAAAAAAGTACGTGATGAAATCAAACAGATGGAAAAAGAATTCAGCGATGCATTATACATCCTAGGTAAACGGATCTCAGAGGAGAAATCTCCTGAAGAAAGTTTTGCGTATGCAGCGCAGACCATGCAAGGGACCAGGATTGCTGAGGTGTTCTCCCAGACGAGCTATAATCTGACTGCTCGCCATACGAGCTTTTATGATGCACTCTACAGCAATGAATACGGGTCGTTACACCATGTCTACTCGGATCGCATCAGAGCGATTCTGCGGTTGTTCGTAGAAGGCACCAAAAAAAGCCAGCGAGCAGTCAGCGCGTCACTTATCCGTATCGCTGATCATCTCAAACAATTACAGGAGGTAGAGAAAAAAATAACAGACATGCTTTATGAGTTGACCTCGACATTACGATCGACAGTG
>DATMWV010000259.1:0-2493 GCA_035562195.1 Thermoplasmatota archaeon | reverse complement strand
GCTTAGAAATACTTATTCAATATATCTCCAATGGGGAATTGAGAATATGCAAGACTTCGAGAAACTAGGGGTTTTTTATCTTGGTCGCCTTTATGACATCCGAAATAAATTACAATTAGACGACTTACTGCTCTACGACTCCAAAGACCTCGTCACCCATGCTATATGTATCGGTATGACCGGCAGCGGGAAAACAGGTCTCTGTGTCTCACTAATCGAGGAAGCTGCCATTGATGGTATTCCTACTATAGCAATTGACCCAAAAGGAGACATCACCAATCTTCTCTTGACATTCCCAGAGCTACGACAACAAGATTTTGCCCCCTGGATAAACGAGGAAGATGCCATCAAGAAAGGAATGTCGTCCGAAGCCTACGCAGAGCAACAAGCAATTCTCTGGAGAAATGGACTTTTAAAATGGGGACAAGATGGTAAACGAATTCAACGACTCCATGAATCCGCGGATTTCGTTATTTATACCCCGGGGAGTAACGCTGGTGTACCTATCTCGATTCTGAAATCCTTTTCAGCTCCTCCGCTTGGGATTCGAGATGATAATGAACTTTTACAGGAGAGAATAACCACCACGGTCACAAGTCTCCTTGGATTGTTAGGTATCAATGCCGATCCCATCCGCTCAAGAGAACATATCTTGATATCAACGATATTAGCTGCCTCATGGCAACGTGGAGAAGATTTGGATATAGGTCAAATAATCCAACGAATCCAAACCCCACCGATGACGCGCATTGGAATGCTTGATGTGGAATCATTCTATCCATCAAAAGATCGATTTGAGCTTGCAATGCAACTGAATAATCTCTTAGCAGCCCCTGGTTTTAGCCTTTGGCTTGAAGGGGAACCATTAGACATCAATAAATTGTTCTACTCAGCGAATGGGAAACCAAAAGTGTCAATATTTTACACAGCCCACCTTAATGATGCACAACGAATGTTTTTCACATCACTGTTACTGAATCAGATAGTAGGATGGATGCGTACACAGTCAGGTACGACAAGTTTGCGTTCAATTTTGTACATCGATGAAGTATTCGGTTACTTACCGCCGCTTGCCAACCCCCCATCAAAGACGCCATTGCTGACATTGTTGAAGCAAGCCCGTGCATTTGGTCTGGGTATCGTTCTTGCGACACAAAACCCTGTCGATTTAGATTACAAGGCGATATCGAACGCGGGCACATGGTTCCTTGGTCGCCTGCAAACCGAACGTGATAAGGCACGCGTTATGGATGGATTAGAAGGAGCGTCACTTTCAGGACAAAAGCAATTTGACCGCAAGAACATGGAACAAATGCTTTCAGCGTTAGGGAATCGCATATTCCTCATGAACAACGTTCACGATGATTCCCCTGCATTCTTTGAGACAAGATGGGCGCTTTCCTATCTTCGAGGTCCTTTGACAAGAGAACAAATCAAGGTGCTTGTTGAACCATTGAAAAACCATCAGAACGAAGTAACTCCACTTCAACCTGAACTCGCTTCATCTGTGACGCCTGTGGTCTCGTCCATGTCCATAAAAGGAATAGCTCAGTTACCAGCTCTGCCACCGGATGTCCCTCAGTATTTTTTACAAAAAACACCGAATCAATCAGAGAATCAACAAAGCGTATATCACCCGTATATTATTGGAGTAGCACAAGTACGTTTTACAAATGCAAAAACCAGAATCGATCAAACGAAAGATGTTGTGTTCGTCACACCGGTGACTGATGATCCGATACCAGTTAATTGGGATAACTCACAGCAAACAAATATCAATATTTCAGATCTGCAAAAAACACCTCTAGATAGCGTTTTATATGCAGGTTTGCCCATTGCGGCATTGAAAGCAAAAAACTATACGATGTGGCAGACAGACTTCGCGAACTGGTTGTTTAAAACACAGAAACTCGAGCTACTGAGAAGTGAAAACCTCAACACATCGTCGATGATAGGCGAAACCGATCGAGATTTCAGAATACGTCTTCAGCAAATCGCAAGGGAAAAACGTGATGAAGAGGTCAATATACTACGGCAGAAATACACTCAGAAATATGCGAAAATTGATGAGCGACTAAGACGCGCAGAAATGGATGTGCAAGAGCATGAAGCCCAAATAAGAGATCAAAAATATCAAACCGCGATTTCATTAGGCACTACACTTTTAGGCGGTTTCCTTGGAAGAAGAACACTTGGTGGTGTCAGAACAACTACTCGAGATATGGGCAGAAGTATAAAGAAAAAAAGAGAGAGCGAATACGCAAAAGAAAATCGACAATCTCTGCTAGAAGAAAAGCAGCGTCTTGAATCACAATTCCAAATGGAAGTAAACAACTTTGATGATAAAATCAATCCAACAATGGAGAACTTAGAAACTATTCTGATTACGCCTTCAAAGACAAATATTGTTGTTCGTTTTGTCGCACTGGCCTGGACACCACAATAATATTCAGTGATATCATTTTATTCTATTTCCTGCAGTATGTAATAAGT
>DATMWV010000258.1:0-8157 GCA_035562195.1 Thermoplasmatota archaeon | reverse complement strand
ACGGTGTGGTAAGGGTGACCGGAATTATGCAATAATCACTACTGTTTTCCTTATTGACGACGGTGATGTTTCCTTGAAACTCTGCGTTCTTCTCGTTGGGTACAACCATGTACACATGGACGGTCACTGGTCCTTGTGCCGGGGTGAGGTGCTCACCGGACGACGGTTTGAACGTCCACGTCCCCCATGTCGGGGTGTTGTTCACGGTCCAGTTCAGCAGCGAGTCGTTATCCCCGATGTTCATCACCTGGAAACTTCTATGCACAGTCGCCCCTGGTTTGATGTTTGACCAGAAGATGCTCCCGTTGCATTCGAGATCAGGGAGATGCTGCTGCGGGGGTGGTGGTGGCTCATATGGTGGTATGTATTGTGTGCGATACACTTGGCCGTATGGGTCCGGATATGGGTTGATGAATGTCCAGACGATTTGTTTGTCTGGTGTGACCTCGATGAACACCCCTTCCCAACCGGCGCAGATGAGGGTATTGCCGTTGAGCATCCGCTGGGCACCACCAAAGCCGGCGCAAAAGAGTTCAGCCGGTAGCATATACTGCCAGGTGAGATCATCAGGACCATAAGTTCCCCCAGGCGGAAGATAGTATTCACCAGTGTCGTTGTTTACATCGGGGATGATTTCATCGACGCTTGAGATAGGGCCTCCAGGGCGGGTGTTGCCGTTGGAGAAGACAAGGATGTTTCCTGCACCGGGAACACCAGGTTTGACCCAGCAGCATTGATGTTGGAAGTAGAGTTTTTTATCACCTGCATCTCCTCGATTGTATGTCTGGGGGTTGCCCCAGCGGTAGAGCAGATCGCCGCCGTGACCGTACATGCCGCCTTCATGGCTTGCCGCTTCCTCTGTAGTTGTGCTATGGTCGATAATCCAAACCTCGTCGAAGTTATGGGCGCTTATAAGGATCTGGTCGAACTTGGGGTTATAGTCCACGGAGTTGACATAAGGCCAGCCAGCACTCCAATATTGGTCGAAGTTGATGTTGGCAAGTTCAGGATGCTCGCTGACAATGCCATAGTTGTCTTTACTGGCGTCGAAATCCTGGATGAGATGGTCCCAGACGTGCCATTCCCAGACAATGTCACCACTGGTTGGTCCCGTCTGGTGGATTTGGAGGAGCATATTTGGGTAGAATTGGCCGCTGACGGTATCAGGATCACGTCCTGCCTGGATGGCTTGAGCACGTGATTTGATCTCTTGCATGATTATAATTATGTCACCATTGGGGAGGGGTACGATATCATGGGTAGCGTAGCTGCTGTCTTGTGTGTAGTGATATTCCCAGAGAACTGTGCTGTCATAGGCGATTTTTTGGAATCCACCTTGTCCTGATTCGATGGCAAGATAGATAGAACCGTTATCCCCTATGTAGGAGTCATATAAAGGGTAATAGGCACTCTGCCAGGTGTGGTTGACAGCGCCGGTTTCGTTGATGAGATAGGTCGTCTTCGAATACCACGGGGTGTAGAGGAAGTGGCCTTCCTTACGATCGAGTGGCAGCGGTAGCATCAGGTTCTCTACGTTCTGCGAAAGAGCTCCGGAATTCAAGAGAGTCGCCGTGAAAAGGACGGCGGTAATCAGCACCACGATTTTGGCATAATTCTTCTGGTTCATGTCTCATCCTCATTTGAAATATTTAAACGGGAAGGATGCTTCGTGTTCCATCCAGTTGCCAACATGCACGAACGCTGGTTTCAGGATAGAAATTCCCCTTAACGTAGTAAGGCTCCCTGGGCTATATAAAAATATGCCTGATTTTTCATAAATAATCAGGATATTAATGACTACCTGGGACTTTTTGTGTTACTCTCAAACGATTCCTCAGATACTTTCTATGAGGAGTTTCTCCGTAGAGACTCAATTCCTTTGGCTACCTTTTCACTTCAAGATGGAGAGGATGAGAACTTGGGTGCCCTCGGTAATCTTGGTCGCATCATCGACCTTCGTGGTCACCTGAATACTGCCAAGACCGAAGAACATGTTAGTCCCGATCGTCTTCGTTTCTCCGACAGCGACGTCGATAGTCCCATTCACAGTATGGTTCATCCGGTGAAGGATGCCGCCCTCGACATGAATCTGCCATGCAACATCGGTCGCGTTGGCAGAACCACTGTTGGTGATCTTCAGATGGATGCCAAGGCCACCCGTGACCGTGAAAGATAGTTTAGGTGTCCCCGGATCTGGTGCGAATTTTATTAACCACACGTCACCGTTGTAGTATCCGGCGGTCGACCCGGCGATGACAAAACCGCCGTCACTTGTCTGCTGTGCTGCGGTAAACGGTGTATGGAACGTGACATTCCATGCTTCGTTCCCAGAGCTATCGGTCTTGACAAGCCCACTGCCGGTCGCGATGTACCCGCCGTCAGTGGTCTGTTTCGCTGAGTAGCCGAAGAAAAAAGCATCATTCAGAAACGGGGTTTTCCTCCATGTTTCATTGCCATTTACGTCGGTCTTCAACAAACACCCCTGGTAATTCATCGCTCCTGCGATAATGAAGCCGCTGTCGCGTGTCTGCTCCACCGAGTTGCCGTAGTTCTTTAGTCCGACGCGCGTTTGGCCGTTGGTCTCCTCGAATTTTTTATCCCAGACCACGGTACCGCTCGCGTCTGTTTTGATCAACCAGATCTTCCCCCAGTCCGTGGCATAGTTGCAATCCGACAGTCCTGTGATGATGTACCCGCCGTCTGTGGTCTCTTGGACCATGTGGCCTTCTTCATCCATGTCGCTCGTCCCATAGGTCCTGAGCCACTGCAGGGTTCCATCCTGGTGTGTTTTTAGGAGGAACATATCTGGGGACCCCTCAGTGCTTGCATTGCCACCGCCGGTCGCGATGTACCCGTCGTCGCTGGTCTGTCGAACACAGAAGCACCATGAGTAGTTCAGGCCAACGTATGTCTGGTTCCATTCTTCGTTCCCCTGAGAGTCTGTTTTGATGAGTACCGTCGAGGAGATAAATCCTTGATTCATCCTGTGAAACGGTCCTGTTTCCCCGCAGTTTGACAGCGTTGCGTTATAGAACGTACACCCGAGGATGTATCCACCGTCGGTGGTCTGCTGCACAGACCATATCCGCCCTGAAACTGACGGGAGAGAATAGTAATCAAACGTCTTGTTCCACTCCATGGTTCCTTTGGAGTCGGTCTTGATCAACCATGGATTCCACAAAGCGATACCGAAGGATTTAGCGTACCCTCCAATGATGAATCCCCCTTCGTTGGTCTGCTGTACATCATATGCTGCATCATCTTTTTCCGGACCACCAAACGTCTTATTCCATTCTTCCTTCGGAGGAATCCCTCCAAACATTTCTAGATGACCATCAGAAACGGTCAGATGCTGATTCGAACCAGCACTGATACATGAGGTGATACACATACCAAGACACAAGACAAGCATTCCTACGACTACGCTTTTTTTAACAACTTCTCTAGTCATGAAATCAAACTCCTTTGAACTTCTGGTCAATGTTATAATATCAGGATGATTAATTTAAATGTTTGGAATCAATAAAAATAAGGGAGGAAATGAATTGACACAGTTTTCCTTATAAAAAGTCCTTCCAAAGGTTCATAGATGTGGGACGTGAAGAGATAGTAGGAACTCCTTCAGAGGGGGATGATGAATAGAGGTTCAATGATCCCGGATGGTCTAAAAAAAAAACACTGTTTTTTCTCCTGTTGAACAAGAGGAAAGTGCTCCCGTCGGGAATACTCGCTAAGACTTCAAAGCCCCCAGGGGTGGGAGCGGTGAAGGACTGGCATAAAATCCCCCCGCGGGAATGATTGCTAGGGGTTCAATGCCCCATCGATTTTCACATCAAAAAAGAAAGACGAGGGAGTATTGTCTCCCTTATTTCACCATCGTGAAGATGATGAGGTGTGTTCCTTCTGCGGTCTGTCCTTCATTTGCGACTTCAGCAATAATGGAGATAGCACCGAACCCAAGCAAAATTCCTGTTTTTACTGTGACTGTATCGCCTGCGGGGATGTCGATGGTCCCATTTACTGTTTTGTTAATCATGCCAAGGATGCCACCTTCCACATGGATCTGCCAGGGGACATCATTCGCATTGGATGTCCCATTGTTTGTTATTTCTGCTTTTACGCCTAAACCACCTGTGATATCAAATGTAAGACTGATGGACTCACTCACGGAGACTGTTTTTGTGACAGACCCTGTTGCCCCAGCGTTATCTGTCACTCGTACTGTCACTGAATAATTCCCAATACTTTCCCATGTATGTATTGCCACCGGAGTGGGATATGCTTCCTCATAGACGCCATCATCGTTCCAATCCCATTCATAGAGGAGAATCGTTCCATCGGGATCATAGCTTGTGGACGCATTAAAAATGATAGGCTGATGCGATGTGGGTTTCTGTGGCATCCAGGAGAAATCAGCAACTGGTGGTGAGTTTTGGTATTCGCGTATGAACACGTATGTTGATCCCGACCCAAGTCCATTGTCATCATCATTGAAAGCTCCAATAAGAACGGTGTCGCGATCAAGTGATAGTGAGTTTCCAAAATGTTCCTCGAAGGGAATGTCTGAGGGGAGAAGTTGCTGTTGCTCCGTCCAACCTGCGTCCGTGTAGTTGAACACATAGGCTGTGCCGGTATCAAATCCGTTGTAATCATACCCGTCTGCCCCGATCATCGCGACGTCACTGTCAAGAGAAACAGAGCAACCGAATAAATCACCTGCCTGCCCGTCTGAGGCGAGCAGTTTCTGCTGTTGTGCCCAGGTAGTCCCGGTGCATGTGAACATGTATGCGGACCCGGAAGTAGATCCAATGTCATCGTCGCATGACGCCCCGATAATGGCTGTGTTCTTGTCAAGTGACACAGCACATCCGAAAAAATCACCTGCTTGTCCATCTGTTGCGAGTAGTTTTTGTTGTTGTGCCCAGGTGGTCCCGGTGCGGGTGAACATGTATGCGGACCCGGAGTCAACCCCGTTGTCGTCATCCAAGTACGCTCCGATGAGCGCAGTGTTGTTATTCAGGCACACTGCTGCACCAAAATAATCATCTCCTGCTGCATCTGAGGCAAGTAGTTTTTGTTGTTGTGCCCAGGTGGTCCCGGTGCGGGTGAACATGTATGCGGACCCGGAGTCAACCCCGTTGTCATCATCCCCTGCTGCTCCGATGAGTGCAACATCACCGATGAGACAGACAGACCGACCAAACCAGTCGTCTTCTGTGCCATCAGATGCAAGAAGTTTTGCCTGCTGACTCCAAGTTGTGCCTGAGCGAGTAAACACGTACGCAGACCCGGAATCCTCTCCGTTGTCATCATCAATTAACGCCCCGATGAGGGCGGTGTCACCAGAGAGTGAAACAGCAAAACCGAACCGGTCGTATGTCTGGCCATCAGCTGGTGTGAGTTTTGCTTGTTGGCTCCAGGTGGCGCCGGTGCGGATGAATATATATGCTGCTCCCATCAAATCGTTGTCACCATCTGCTCCGATAAGTGCTGTGTCTCCGTCAAGTGATATAGCGGCGCCGAACATGGCGCCTGTTGAACCATCAAAAGCAAGGAGTTTTACTTGTTCAGTCCAATTTGCTGTCAAGCTATTCAAAGGAGTGTTTTGGAACTTTGTATCTATCATACTGTTTTTTAAAGACCCGACGGTAGGAACAACAGCAGCTATCAACAACATACACACGCACATTCCAATTATTTTCTTTTTCATGTTTTTCTTTTTCCTCCTTCTATTGAGATTTTTTTTTAACATCCCATGAGATGTCTTAATAAGAGGAATGCATTCGGGAACCACTCAAACAACTGTTCCAAGAATCGAAGCATAGGATAGTTCAAGGTTGTCGGTAAAGCGACAAAAAGCGGATTAGACCATGGACTCTCATCACCGTGTGTATCTTTTGCTTTCACCTTAATTTCATATGAACCTTTCGTCGTCCATTCATGTTGCGCAGTCGCTGGAGCACCTGATGTAAACGGACCAAGCCATCCTGAATAGGTTCCATCACCCCACGACCAGTTATAATAGACTTGTTCGCTATCAGGATCGGTCGAACTGGTTGTATAGGTATACAAGATGTTTATTTTTCCATTAATGGTTCCTGTTGGTGTCTCTGGTTTATTTGGTGGAGTGTTTTGTTGTTGATTTATAGTGGTAAAGATAAACCATTCCCTTGTATACTGGCCGCTACCTGTCGGATCCGTCGCATTCACCCATATGGTATAGGTTGTCGCATAGGTAAGACCTGTAAGAGCGAGAGTTTTTGTTCCATTACTAGCTCCGTCACCACTATTGGTCTGTCCATTGCTGCACTGGATCGACCAGGTGAAGAGATCACCCTGAGCATCAGAGATAGGTATGCTTAAGGTGAGATTCAAAGGCTGATTGGTTGAACCGTTTGCAGGGTTGGTTTGTCCGAAGAATGGTGGTTGATTCTCTGCTGCTGTGGTGAATCTGTACCATCGTCTTGTATACTGACCGCTTCCTGTGGGGTCGGTCGCGTTCACCCAGATTTTGTACATCGTCGCATAGGTAAGTCCTGAGAGCGTGAGCGTCTTGGTGCCGTTGGTAGCACCAGACTCGCTGTTGGTTTGACCATTATTACAGTGGATTGTCCAGGTGAAGGTATTTCCCTCAGGGTCAGAAATTGGGATGCTCCAAATGAAATTGAGCGGGTTGTTTGTTGAGCCGTTTGCTGGGGAAGGTGTCCCAAGGACTGGTGGAAGGTTTACTTTGGTTGTGAAGGTGTACCATCTTCTAGTGGTGAGACCGCTGCCGATCGGGTCGGTTGCGTTGACCCAGATCTTGTACGTTGTTGAGTACGCAAGACCTGAGAGCGCAAGGGTCTTGGTTCCATTGGCAGATTCTATGGCATTGTTCGTCTGTCCGTTACTACATTGGATGGTCCACGAAAAGAGGTCGCCCTCCGGGTCGTAGATCGGGATACTCCATGTAAGACTCAGTGGTTGCCCGGTCGAACCGTTTATTGGGTTTGGTGATCCAGTTAATGGTGGTGAATTTGTTGAGGAATTCCAGATGAGTCGCGCGGTGTTCAGACCGACGACGAAGAGGCTATTTCCATTGTTGCCTAGCGTGATATCGTTGGCATAACTACCTGGCAACGTTTGCGTCCATGCAGAGGTGCCGTCGTTATTGACTTTGCAGACCGCCATCTCAAAAAGTGTCCCTGCAGCAAGATAAACATCGTTATCCTGGTCAAGTAACATCCTTGCATGGAGCATCAATGCAAGTGGTCCGTCTGCATCAAGGTTAGCCCAGAGTAAATCACCACTTTCATTCACTTTTATAAATGCAGCGCCAGGTGTGCCTTGATTTGGATAGCCACTTACTACAGCACAGTTATCAGTCCCGACTTCGATTCGGAACCCAGAGAGCGTATACACGTTTTCCCATAGTAAGGTGCCTGAGGGACTGATTTTCTTAATCATTGTCCCAGGATTCGAGACGTACTCCCCATGGACGAGATACGTATTACCAAATATATCACTACTTGCATCACCAACAGTAAGGCTATAAACTCCAGGATAACTCCAGATTTTATTACCGTTTAGGTCAATTTTTGCGTAGCCATTGATGCTCCCGTAAATGGCACGGCCAGCAATAACGATAGCGCTATCTGGGGTGAATTTGAAGTTAACAGGTGCACCGATGCCATCAGAATCAAAATATGACCAAACTGCAGAACCGTTCGGAGCGAATTTTTTAATCTTCGTCACATATCCTGCTGGTCCACTTCCCATCCCTAAGACATAGATGTTGTTGGATGCATCCACAAGGCATTTCCTGGTATATGATCCATCAAACGAGCTTTCGTACACTTGTCGCCAGAGCATATTTCCGGTTGGAGTAAATTTCATGAGAATGCTTGCGGCATTCACTGGATTGGAATATCCGGACATCAAGGTTCCAGACACCAGGATGTTATTTTCATTATCCGTAGTCACCCAGGTGGCCTTCTCCCATTTCGTCGGGTCGGTCTGGTCATAGCTTGCCTCCCATAAAAAGTTGCCATTGACATCACGTTTGGTAAGAGTGATTTCCTCACCAAGGTTATATTCATAATAAACAGTATAGACGTTGTCAGATGCATCGACAGCAATCGATACACCGGTTGTCGGCTCAAGCCAATCTACTATTAC
>DATMWV010000257.1:0-2322 GCA_035562195.1 Thermoplasmatota archaeon | reverse complement strand
TAACATATCAATGCATGACCTGTTTTTAACAGGGGAGGAATATAATCATGCAAAAAGGAATAGTGAAGAAAAGTATTGTCCTAGCAATAATACTATTGTTTATTGGAGCAGGTGTTCTACCAAGTACATGTGCTGATGATGTTACCAACAAAAAAGAAGATAGATCGGCTCCATTCACATCGGATCTAGTCGCTTATTGGAATTTTGATGAAGGAAGCGGTACGACTGTTCATGATTATTCTGGTAATGAAAATGATGGCCATAGTGACTCTTGTAATTGGGTCTCTGGTTACTCTGGGACTGCGTTGGAATTTCCTAATCTACAAAGTAGAGTTCATGGGATACCAAGTACAATGGATGATCAAATTACAGACTATATATTGATTGAAGCGTGGATAAACTGGTATGGACCTGGATCATACCTCGCGAATTATATCTTCGACTGCAGATACTATTTTGGAGGATTTTTGTTTTTTATATCAGATCAACATAAGCTTGCTTTCGAGTACTATGCAAACAGCCAATATCAACCAAGCATTTACGGTGTCTCAGATGTCCCAATGAATACTTGGACGCATGTGAAAGCAGTCTTTGATGATACCACTGATTCAATGAGCCTGTACATCAATGATCAACTAGACGCAACAGTCCCAATAACGCTTCCTTATAGTCATAGTTCTTTAGGTGGAGCCATAGGAAATAATCGTTGGAATGATGCTTGGCGTCCTTTTAACGGAGCTATCGATGAATTAATTATTTGGAAGAGTCAAGAACAAGAAAATTTACCACCTTTCGCTGATTTCAGCTGGTCACCACAAAATCCTATTCAAGGCCAAACCATCATGTTTGATGCTTCAACAAGTCACGACCCAGATGGATACATCACCCTGTATGAATGGGATTGGAACAACGACGGCGTGTATGAAGAATCTTATACCAGTCCAACTGCGACATATTCATGGTCGGATGTAGGGAATTATCCAGTCACATTACAGGTCACCGATAATGAAAGCACGACGGACACTATAACAAAAACGATCATAGTCGAAAATCTACCTCCAGTCGCTGATTTTTCGTGGAGCCCGGAGAATCCTTCTCATAATCAAATCATCACTTTTGATGCCTCATCAAGTTACGACCCGGATGGAACCATCACCTGGTATCAATGGGATTGGAACAACGATGGAGTCTATGAGGAGAACAATCCGAATCCAACAACAACACATCTGTGGTCAAATATGGGGAGTTACCCCATCAAATTACAAGTGACTGATGACGATGGAGCAGTCGATACGATAACAAAAACAATCACTATTACAAATCAACCCCCTGGTGCGCCATCCATTGATGGTCCAACCAATGGAAAACCTGATGTAACCTATCAATGGAACTTCACGACTGTAGACCCTGATTCTGATGATGTCTCCTATCAAATCGATTGGGGTGATGGTACACCCGTTAGCGAATGGTACGGACCCTTTAACTCAGGTGAAGTTATGGCTCGATCATATGCTTACAGCGCAGAAAGCACCTATACCATCAAATCCAAGGCAAAAGATAGTTATGGTGCTGAAAGCGACTGGGGTACACTTGCCATCATTATCATTAATCAACCCCCTGGTGCGCCATCCATTGATGGTCCAACCAATGGGAAACCTAACATAGCGTATCAATGGAACTTCACAGCTGTAGACCCTGATTCTGACGATATCTCCTATCAAATCGATTGGGGTGATGGTAATCTCAGTGTCTGGTATGGCCCATATAACTCTGGTGAGGTGATGGCTCAATCTCACGTATATAGTGCAGATGGTACGTATACGATCAAATGCAAAGCGAAAGATATCTATGGTGAGGAAAGCGATTGGGGGACACTTTCTGTTACAATGCCCTGTTCAGTGGTGTTCCAGTTCATTCAATTCTGGCAACATCTACTCGAACGATTTCCCAATGCGTTCCCAATACTACGACACATATTGAGGTACTAAAAATCCTCATTTTTTTTTTTTAATAAAATCATGAATTATTTTAGACATAAGCAAGAGCAAAGAATGAACTCAATAAAATTCTGTTTCTAATAGTGAAAAAGACTCGATACCAAGATAATCATCAAAAGAACGAGATCCACACAAAGACCACCATTCCTCACATTTGTTATATTCGTCTGTGGCTTGTTTCGAGGAGGCGGTAAATATTCATAAATGCCTAAAAACATGACTATCCTTGGTGTTCATGGATGAACTCACGAGCGAAAAACTTGAAGGTTTTAGATAATAACCGTTAAATACAGCTATCTATTTTAGGGGCAAGGTAGACAAATCA
>DATMWV010000256.1:0-2121 GCA_035562195.1 Thermoplasmatota archaeon | reverse complement strand
GTGACGACTGTATCGATGGATTAAAATATGAATAACATTTTTTAAAAAAAAAGAGAACAGGAGGAAAACGGTAATGAAAGTAAAAGAAATAATGACGACAAAGATAATTACAGTAGATAAAGATGATAGCCTTAAGCTTGTTCTGGATCTGATGAAAAAGCATGACATCACAAAGATTCCGGTGACTGAAGAAAAAAAATTTTTTGGTCTTGTGACTGACAACATAATAGCCTATAAACTTGGTTCGATACGCAAACGAGGAATCACAGCATCACGACTCCATGCATCATCGGTCACTGAAAAGGAGGTCCACGTAATTTCACCAGAGGAAGACGTAAAAAACATTTTAAAATCTGTTGGAGAACCAGGTCCAACGATGTTGCCTGTCGTCGAAAAAGAAAAGTTGGTTGGAGTTGTGACAAAAGCAGATTTATTACCGTTGGTCACCTGTAAAAATCAACTTCATTCGATTATGCAAAAAAAAGTCTATACGGTCAGCCTCGATGACCGGGTGATCCATGCGCGACGGGTGATGATTACCAACAATATTGCACGTCTGCCTGTCCTTGAACAAAAAAAATTAGTAGGAATCATCTCGGATATTGAGATAGCATTAGCGTTCGCATCGTTAAAAAAATCGTTTTCCTTAGGCAGACAGAAACATCATCTTGATGAGCTCCTTGTCAAGGATGCCATGCGATCCCCGGTTGTATGGTCCAACCCGTCGATAAGTATTCATGATGCGGCACAATTGATGTTAAAAGAGAATATCGGTGCTTTACCACTTTTGGAAAACGATAAGCTTGTTGGGATGGTGACCAGGACCGATTTAATAAAGACTATCGTGATGTAAAAAGGTTAAAGTAACCAAGACGATTCACTATTACATGGCGTATCAAATTCCGTCCGATGATGATATCCTCGGTGCGGTGGAAAAGGTTTTTCAGAAGTATCATACAGTAACGTCACAACATTTATTAAAAAAATTTGTCGAAAATGAATTTCTAAGTAAGAAAAAGCAGTTTCATGTAAGCGAAACCCGTTTACGCACTCTTGTTCTCAATAGCGGGTTGGTGGATGTTGAGATTCATTCAAGAGAAGGTGACCCGGATAAGATTCTGCATAAATGTCCTGTCTGCGGAGGTCCCTTACAACGGGTAAAAAATCAAACTATTTATGGTGGTGAAGTAACCATAGAGTTTCGATGTGACCTGTGTGGATACTGGACGGGGAAGAAAAAAAAGATTCCGACGCTCTACGTCTTTCATCTGAAATAAAAAGAGGTTGTTATGATTGTTTTTTACGCTCGGTGATTTCTCGTTCTAAACTGTTGATTTCGCTTTCCAGTTGCATCAGACCCAGGTCTACCCCCATGTCCCTCATGATAGTGAGATATTCATCGCTGAGCTTATTGCGTATTTCTTTTATGAAAAAATGACCGGCGTTCTCCCCAAGAGACCGATTCATCGAATCGATAATGGAATGAAGCGCTTTCCCTAACTCTGTTGGTGGTACGGTATTGATGTCAGACATGACGCTGATAATATCACCGGATTGTTCGTTGTAGAAATCGTCGTTGATTTGAATATGTTTGAGAAATCTATATTGAGTTTCCAATCGTTTTATGAGCTCTTCCATGGTCATAATCGTATATGGAAGATCGGTTTTCCTACTACAGATTGATATCAATGTTCGCAGGACATTCATCATGATTTCGGATTTTTTTGGTACTGGCATATCCCATCTCTTTATGTTTGCTTCGATTCCTTTTCTGGAAAAACGAACATCAATGATAGTCCATATCTATTAAAACTTTTTGTGAAAATATCTTTTAAAATGATCATCGACTTTTATCGAAACATATAAATGTTGATGCACCATATCTTTTTTTAGAAAATAAGGAGGGATGAGTAAACATGAAAAAAGTCTTATTAAGTATAGTAGCAGTTGTTCTTTGTATCACTTCCGCCTTAAGTGGCTGTCAAGACACAAGCAGTGTCAAAACACAAGGAAGACCTCAAAACGTGTATCTTGATTCGACCATTGTTGAATTTGTCAATGTGTCTTATGAAGAAAGCACTAATAAAAAAGGAGACATTGAATCAGTTACCGTCGGTTGGC
>DATMWV010000255.1:0-7104 GCA_035562195.1 Thermoplasmatota archaeon | reverse complement strand
TGTTGGTATAATTCTGGTTCCATCACTAAGCACAGCATCCTTGTTAAGAGCACAAACAAATGACTTCGCACTCGAAACGGTTCGTGAACAACATTTAAGAGACATACAGAATCATTTTCCCATTATTGTCCCACAAGGTCTGTATCATACCTATGATGAAATGACGACCCTGCTGCAGGGTCTTGCAATAAATCATTCTGATATCATGTCAGTTGTCTCGATTGGGAAGACATTCGAAGGTAGAGATCTCTGGATGGTGAAGCTTTCAGATAATGTGAATCAAGAAGAGGATGAACCTGATATTCTTTTCATGGGGGCTCACCATGGTAATGAAAAACCATCCTATGAGGTACTTATTTTCTTCATTCAGTTCATGGTGGATAATTATTACAACGGCACAGAGAGTGTGCGAGAAGCCATCAATAACACAGAACTCTTCATTATGCCGATGGTAAATCCTGATGGGGTAGAAGCAGGTACACGGAAGAACTGTGCACCGAATCATGGTCCGTTTGGTTTACAAAAGAAAATAACCTCAATTGGTGTCGACCTGAACAGAAATTATGGTTATCGATGGTTTCTGTTTTTCCTTTGTCCATGGCGGTATTACAAGGCAACGAGTGTGACGGATAGGACAGATGTGTATAGAGGAGAATATCCTTTCTGTGAAAATGAGACGCAAGCTATCAAATCTTTCATGGAAACCCATCCTATCATCATCTCCCTTTCATATCATACGTCAGGGGAATTAGTTCTGTATCCTTGGGGGTATACAAAGAATCCTCCCAAAGATGAAGAAGTCTTTGTCTCGATCGGGGAAAATATTTCAAGACTGGATAATTATACACTCAGCCAGTCAATTTATTTATACCCTACTCTGGGGGATGACTGTGACTGGGCGTATGGCGAGTATGGTATTTTTTCATATACCATTGAACTTGGAACCGTGCAAGCCACCTCGGACCCACAAGATCTCCTGGAAATGTGTACTTCTCATGTCAACGTCAATCTGTATGTCTGCCAACGTGCCCAATTCCTTCAAAAAAAGTAATCCTGAAGTGTTATTTTTTTAAGGTTGGTTAGACAAAGCGGATTGACTCGAGGTTCAAGGGCGCAGAAGTATTCATGTTCAGTCGCTTATGAATAGTCGATGACAGATCTAAGCATTTTGATTCTTCACCATGGCCAAAGATGACTCGTTCTGGTCGTGGAGACATATTGTTAATGAACCCGACAAGTTGCCGTCGGTCGCTATGCCCTGAGAACCCATCGCAGGTCTCCACGGTCATCTCAACAGGTAGACTGACGATGTTGCCTCCGACGTTCATTGGGATTTCCTTTGCGCCACGTTGAATCCGTCTTCCGATGGTGCCTTCTGCTTGATATCCGACGAAAACAAGGGTGTTTTTTGCTTCACCGCACCAGTGTTTAAAGTATTCCATGACCGGGCCTCCGTTCATCATACCACTGGTCGCAAGCACCACACAGGGGTCTTTTTCCCCAAGGATCTTTTCCCGCATGTCACCGCTATCAACCCGTTTGAAAATCTCTGACAGCAACGGGTTATCCCCCTGTTGGAATATCTGGGTCCGAAGCTTGTTGTTCAGATACTCTGGATACGCGGTATGGATAGCGGTCGCCTCCCAGATCATCCCATCAAGATACACAGGGACTTCTGGGATTTCTTTCATTTTCACCAGGCTTTCCAGGACAATCATGACCTCCTGGCTTCGCCCGACAGCAAACACAGGAACAAGGACTTTTCCTTTTTTCTTCATCGACGTGCGAATGATGTCTTTCAATCGATCGGTAGCTTCTTTTCTGCTTGGCTGGAAATCATCATGTCCTCCATACGTTGATTCGATGACCAACGCCTCCGCACGGGGGAAATGGTTGATCGCCGGGTTGAACAACCAGGTACGCTCAAACTTTATATCACCAGAGAAAGCAATGTTGTATAACCCATCACCGATATGGAAATGACAAATAGAGGAGCCAAGGATATGGCCTGCGTTATGGAACGTGAGTCGGATATCTGGGGTGATATCGGTCGTGTCTCCATATCCCATGACGATGCAATGTTTGATCACATTGCGAATATTCTCTGAGGAGTAGGGAACTTTTTTTGCATCTGCTGCTGCAACCTTGATATAATCCATCTGAAGCAGGGTCATCAGGTCTCGTGTTGGTGGCGTGCAATAGATAGGACCCTCATATCCATATTTGTATAAGATTGGCACAAGTCCACAATGGTCAAGATGGGCATGGGTAATGACCACGGCATCAATTTTCTCTAAAGGGAGAACCTCAGGCATATGAATATACGGTGATCCGTTGTTCTCTGATGAAACGTCAATTCCACAGTCGATCAGTACTTTACTATCCTGGGTGTGTAGCATCGAACAGGATCGACCGACCTCGCGGAATCCGCCAAGGGAGATCATACGGATGAACTTATCTCCTGTTGAAGAGCCACGGTGGATCTTACGACCGATTTTCCGAAGAATATCTTTTCGTTCATCACTCATTGAGCGGAGGTACCCACGTATCTCCTGGACGGTTTTTGATTGAATCGGTGGCGCTCGCACGATACTGGGTGCCCAGTTAATCTTTTTTCGTATTTCGTTTAACAGTTGACCTTCTCGTCCGATCGCAGCACCGGGCTTTAATGCCTCAATAGTGACTTCACCGACATCAGGTTGAAAATAAATATTTGTTATTTCCGCATCTTTTGGGATGATCTGTCGTATCTTCTTTTCCGCGATATCAACATCGGTAAGAACAGAAGGATCAGGACGGACCACGATTCGTTTCTGCAGACTTTTTGCCATGTTTTTAACTAAATCCTTATTATTAGCAAACTTATCTGGTGTTTTTGTGTAAATAACAAGAAGTGCACCTTCGAACTCTACTTCAGAGATATCGACACTTGCTGGTATTGAGCTTCGGATCTTGCCTCGAATTTCTGCTAAAACATCATCAACGGTCATATTCTACCTTTCTTAAGCTTGTAAAACGAACTTTAGACTCTTTGTTTCTCGGATAACTATCCTTTGAGAATACGGATTTTTACTTCCCCATCTTCTGCAAACGTTTTTTAATTTCATCTTCAGGTATCATTTTAAATTCTTTCTCAGTAATCACTGCCACATCAGCTCCGTTTCCTGAAGCAGAGTCTCGACCCATCGCAGCAGTAATCGCTCGTAACGCAAGATCGATACCTTCATTGATGGTCATATCATCACGGAACGAGTCTTCCAAAACACCGAACGCATAGGGTGAGCCAGAGCCACCCGCGGTGTATTTATCTGGTATAGAACCGCCAGCTGCATCCAACGAATAGACATGTCCCCCTTCGGAATCCCATCCACCAAGAATCAACTGGACATAGTAGGGATAGAATTTCCGGGAGTTCAAGATATTAGACATGAGTGTCGCAGCGCTTTGTACGGACATTTCTACGTCTCGTTTTAAGCTATACAGCCTTGTTTCTGCTTTGAGATATCGAGAAAGAACCTGAAGATCACCGACTAGTCCTGCGGTCGCAAGTGCGAGATGATTATCAATTTGATATAGTTTCTTTGTCGCTTTATGAGCAATTAGCGTGCCCATTGTTGCTCGATGTTCTGTCGCAATAACTACACCGTCTTTACAGACCATTCCAAGAATTGTGGTACCTGTCTTCTTTAAATCTTCTGTCATAAATTACTCTCCAGTAAACACCAGAAAAATACTGGGTAACGAATCATATATCTTTTATATATACTTTGTGGAATGTTCATGAGAGGAGATTCGTAATTGACGATCTCCTCTTTTCTGTTTTATATGATTGATAATTGTTTTCCTAGTTTTTCGAATTTATCTAATGAAAAATCCAAATCCTTCTTTGAGAGACCTGCGTTCATTATGGTTCGAATGCGGGCTTTATCCTTTGCGACCATCGGGAACACAATGGGGAGTGCAAAAACCCCTTCATCGTAGAGTTTATTGCTTAGTTCTTTTGCTTTTCCAGAGTCTCCAACAATAACTGGGGTGATAGGTGTTTCACTTTCTCCTGTGTTGAAGCCCAAGGATTTCAATTCTTTTTTGAAGTATTTTGTATTATCCCAAAGTCTTCTGACGTGTTCAGGTTCTGTTTCAAGGACATCGATAGCAGCAAGCTGAGCACCTGACACGGCTGGTGGATGTGAACCGCTCAACAGCCAGGTTCGTGATTTGTTGTATGCGAAGTTCACCAGGTCTTGGCTTCCAGCGATAAGACCTCCGACCACACCGAAGGCTTTACTGAATGTACCCATCTCAACGTCGATTTTCCCCTCGATATGGAAATGCGCCCCAATCCCACGTCCGTCCTCTCCGATGACTCCTTCCCCGTGTGCATCATCGACGTAGGTCATCGCCCCGAACTCATTGGCAAGTTTCACTATCTTATCCATAGGGGCAATGTCTCCATCCATGCTGAAGACTCCGTCGGTGATGATAAGGATTCGACGATATTTCTTATCTGCGTCTTTCAACACCCGTTCAAGGTCACTCATGTCACGATGTTTGAAAATCGCTCGATCCGCTTTGGTGAGCCGGACACCATCAATGATGCTCCCGTGGTTTAACTCATCGCTGATGACGATATCGCCTTCTCCGACAAGCTGAGGGATTAAACCAGAATTCGCGGCAAAACCAGTTTGATAAATCAAAGTAGATTCTGTTCTTTTAAATTTCGCAAGTCGTTTTTCGACTTCGGTATGGATTTTCAGGGTTCCTGCAATTGCACGAACAGAACCAGACCCAGCACCGTATTTGTTTGCAGCATCGATAGCTCCTTTTATGAGTCGAGGATGGTTACTGAGATTCAGATAGTTATTCGAACACATCATGATTACTTCTTTGCCGTTGACAATGGAATGCGGTTTTGAACCGCTCTCAAGAACACGGATGTTCCACTCAAAATGGTTTTTTACTAATTCATTGTATTCGTCCTTTAAAAATTTGTTTGCGTTTCTTTTTGTAATTTGTGTCATCATGTTACCTCCAAGAATGATACGTCCCCTTAGGGGGTCAGGACATAAGATTCGGATATTAAAAGCTGTTGGTTTGTAGTTTTACAACTCTGCTCAGGCGGTATCCGATTACCACCATGAGGTACCCCTGGTTTATAAAACGATGATCGAGTCGTTTATCCCCTGTGTCTACTCGTAGAAGCGGGGTGTGTATCAGCTTTGAGGGGGTTGACACGACAATAATGTTTTCGATCCCTATTTTATTGATGACTGCTGGGCTGAGTTGAAGGTTCCCACGCCCCAGGATAAACCCCTGCGCACCAATGGGGCTAAGAAGGATTTTTGCTTTAGGATATTTATTTAGAAGCTGCAGAATTTGTTCTTCGTTGACATCCTTTGCCAGGAGCTTTTTTTGATACACGGCATCTATGCCTAGCAGGGTGTGTTCAATGTGAAGTTTCTTTGCGATATGATCAATGGTCCCACCTGGACCAAACAAAAACAACCAATCCTTTTGTTTTTCTAGTTCATCGTTGACATGGTCAGCGAGCTCGTCTTTTACTTCATCGTCTGAGACGGATTCAAAACAAGATTTCCCCACCTGTATGTATGTTGGTTCGACGATACCTTTTGCGATGCCATATAACCGAACCTTCCATTCTCCTTTCCGGTAGAGTTCTTCGTCAAGGTCCATGATTTCCACATCACCAACAGTCAGACGTTTATTGATGAACTCTAACAGCATTTTCGCAGTCGCAGTCGTGGTAATCCCAAAGACTCCAGAATGCATTTTGACGCCAGATGGTATGCCGAGAAGAGGGATTTTCTTATCGATTATTGTGAAGATATCTCGTGCTGTTCCATCACCGCCGCAGAAGACGAGTAAATCAGGTCGTGATTCAAGGAATTTTTTACAAGCATTCCTTGTATCATTTGCTGAGGTGGTGTTTCCCTTTGCTGTATAGACGATCTGTTTATTTTTTATACCGGCGTCTTCCAGCTCATTATTCCCCATATCTCCGTCACAGGTGAACCAGACCACCTCTTGATGGTTCTCAGGATGTGCGAAAAACTCATGGAGCATCTCTTCTGCTTTCAGTCGGGCGACAGGATGGGCTCCTAGCTTGACTGCTTTGTCATAGACGTCATCTGTTCCTTTTAGTCCGACTCTGCCACCCATCCCAGCAATAGGGTTTATCAGGAAACCAATTTTTACGCTCATCTCATTGTGGAAGGATTGTTCTCAATAGGAATCGGATTTAAAAATTGATTGGTTTTCACTCATCTACTTTTTCATTTTGAGATTTTGCCACGATGTATTTAAATAGTTTTAATGAGAAATAGCATAGTGGTGAGGAAGGGCGACGTTCGGCGGGGTCTTGTCTTCCCGATCTGCGCTCTTGTCTTCCGGTGACGCTGGTGTCGCGTGTCTGCGTTGCGTCGGTCTGGCGCGCGTTCGCGTGCTTCGTTTCCCCTCCTTCCTTACCTTTTGGGTTGGTGAGCTTCTTTTCTTACGTCTTGATGCATGTATCATCGGACGGTCTTAAGATCGATAGTCCCGTTCGTATATGATTTTAGAAAAGTTATTGCATCAATGCTAAAGAGCTGTGAATCACACATCAGGAAATATTCAGAGCACGCAGCATTTTTTATTTCATTGATGACTGCTTTAGTATTCGCTGAGGTGAAATGGAAGTCTTCGGAAAGAAAAAGGTCGACACCGTTCTTTAGATTGGAGACGAGAATGTTACAATCATTCATCACATGATTTGCATCAATCCCATGGTCTTGCATAGAGCGAAGACATGTTTGACCTAGGACGTCAGAAAGAAGTCGGTTTCTAAAATCAATGACAGTCGCATGAGCACGCATCCAACGTTGGAGTGCTTTCTTATACGTTGATTCAGTGATGCGCCCCCAGATCTTTAACTGCTCAAGTTCAGAGGCGACTGTTGCTGTTACATAACAAGGAATACGGTCACGCGCGATTGTTTTTATGACCTGATCGATGGATGGATCATCTTTGAGTAAGAATGACGTGTCAAACGAAATGCTTCGAATCTGTAGCTGTTCGACCATAGTTTCCGCAGGTAAGGCTCCATTACGG
>DATMWV010000254.1:0-8898 GCA_035562195.1 Thermoplasmatota archaeon | reverse complement strand
CACAAAGGACGAAGAACGAATGTTTCAAAGAAAGTCTTTGAAATGCTCTGTTTTTACTCTTTTGTAACAAAACTCCGAAATATATAAGGAGGAACAACTCTCATGAAAGGAACAATAAAATGGTATAATACGCGAAAAGGCTTTGGATTTATCGTTGGCGAAGATGGGAAAGATATATTTCTTCACCGATCATCCGTACCAGCTGAAATGAGCCTCAACGAAGGCGACAAAGTCGAATATGAAGTAGAAGACAGTGACAGAGGCCCAAAAGCAGTCAACATCAAAAAAGGATAAAATTTTCATCGTCTCCAACAATCATTATTCACAACATTTTTTCCTTCCTCTTCGAAGGTTTTTCTTTGAACGAGAAACGGAAACATGAACTTTACATCATTCATCGAATGATAAGCTACTTTCAATTTTTATATACTCAGACGTCAATTCGTTAAATTTTTATAGGGGACAATACTATTATTTTGTAACAAATATTCAAAAGGAGGAACTTTCAATATGCATAACAAGATTATGATACCAAAGGCTAGTGTCATCTGCATAGCTTCTGTTCTACTGCTACTATCAGCAGCAAACGCGTCAGCATATACAAGGTCATACCAACCTCTGAATGAAACACTCACAGAAACCCAAAAAGCAATACCACAAAAACTTGACAAAGGATCTATCCTTTCTGAAGGTTTTGAAGAAGGAGCGCTTCCAGAGGGCTGGTCTGTCATTGAGACCAATAACTATCAGAACTGGTTTATCGGCACCGACCCAGCATGGGCCCATACAGGAAACTGCGAAGCCTGGATCAATTACGACAACCATGAAGACTCAGACGAATGGCTCATCACCCCAAATCTTGATCTCACAGAGTACAGCAATGTCACGTTAGTTTTTTGGGCTTGGAGCGACACGAATTGGCCTGGTGCAACAACAAAACTCCACATTCGCAGCACTGGTTTCGATGATATTATCTGGGATTTAATTGAGGACGAAAACTGGACAACCACAGGTTGGTACGAACTCTCCTTTGATCTGACCAGCTACATTGGAAAAACGATCAACATCTCCTGGCAATATGTTGGTTTCAATGGACAAAGCTTCGGCGTTGATGATATAGAAATACAAGGCATCGCCACCTCCGAACCCGCACTTGAAATCACCTCGATTACAGGACCAATGGGTATCAAAGCAACAATAAAAAACACAGGTACCGCGGATGCGACTAATATCCAATGGAGCATCAATCTAGACGGAGGATTCATTCTTCTTGGACAAAGTAAAGCTGGGACAGAACCAAAAATTCCTGTAAATGAAAGCATTGATGTAAAGATACCCTTTGTTCTCGGCTTGGGAAAAACCACTATTCGCGTCGCTGCATCATGTACCGAGGGGATTACGACAAACAATAGTCAAAACGCAACAGTACTTTTCATCTTGATACTGATGAAATAATTCTCCCCTTTTTTTTATTTTATTTTTTTGCTTTCATCTGTGTTCCTTCCCACATGTTTCATTTCACCAAAGATTGGTGAATCGAAGGAAAAATAAACAACATAAACCATTCCAACCCCATGAAAGCATTCATCACAGGCGGAGCTGGATTCATCGGAAGCCACCTCGTCGACACCCTTCTCAAAAACAACTATTCTGTCACCGTGTACGACAACCTCAGCTCAGGAGACAAATCCTTCATCCACCATCACCTCAAACAAAAAGAATTCACCTTCATCCAAGCTGACTTACTCAACCTCAAACGAGTAAAGAAAGAACTCCAAGGCCATGACGTGGTCTTCCACCTCGCAGCCAACCCACACGTACGACTCGGGGAAACACAGACAGACCTTGACCTCAACCAAGGCATCATTGCAACCTACAACGTCCTTGAAGGAATGCGACAGAACAACATCAAGAAAATCGTGTTCTCCTCAAGCTCCGTCGTCTATGGAGAAACCACTGAACCTTCGCTGCCAGAGACCTACGGACCGACCCTTCCCATCTCAATGTACGGAGCAGGGAAACTCGGGGCAGAAGGACTCATCAGCGCATTCTGTGGCACCTTTGATTTCCAAACCTGGATGTATCGATTCGCAAACGTCGTTGGCATACGAGGCACCCATGGGGTCATCGTCGACTTCATCGAAAAACTCAGAAAAAACCCCCATGAGCTTGAGATACTCGGCGACGGCAGACAATGCAAACCCTACCTCTACATAAGCGACTGCGTCGACGGCATCCTCTTCGGATATCATCATTCAAATCAGAAAATGAACCTCTTCAACCTCAGCTGCGACACCACCACCACGGTCAGCCGCATCGCAGAAATGGTCACACAGGAAATGGGACTTAACAATGTTTTATTCAAGTACACCGGAGGGGTACGCGGCTGGAAAGGAGACGTCCCCCGGTTCGAACTAGACGCAGGAAAAATGAATAAAATCGGATGGAAAGCAACCCTTACCTCAGATGAAGCGGTCAGAAAAGCAATCAAAGACGTACTCCACACCAACCTTTAAAAGAACAAAAAAGTTTTCCATACGCAACTATGCGACTCTCCATTATCGGAACCGGATACGTCGGGCTTGTCACCGGAGCCTGTTTTGCAAAACTAGGACACAACGTCATCTGTGTCGACATTGACCCTGACAAAGTACAAAAGATAAACAAAAGCATCTCACCAATCTACGAACAAGGACTAACCAGCCTTCTTGAAACCTATAAAAACAACATCACAGCAACAAACGACATCAACAGCGCCATCATGAACACTGATATCACATTCCTCTGTGTCGGTACCCCCTCCATGAAAAACGGTTCCATCGATCTTTCCTATCTCAAAGAAGCAACAAAACAAATAGCAACGATCCTGAAGAACAAAAAAACCTGGCATCTCATCGTCATCAAAAGTACGGTATTACCAGGGACCACACAACAGATCGTCTTACCCCTCCTAGAACAGTACTCAGGGAAAAAAACAGGCACCGACTTCGGACTTGCTATGAACCCCGAGTTCCTCAAAGAAGGAGTCGCAATCCAAGACTTCCTTCAACCAGACCGCATCGTTTTCGGCTTTTACGATGAAAGAAGCAGAACCACCCTGCAAGAACTCTACAACAACTTCACCTGTCCCATCGTAGAGACATCACTCTCAGCAGCAGAGATGATCAAATACGCAAGCAACACCTTCCTTGCCACAAAAATCAGTTTCATCAACGAAATCGGGAACCTCTGCAAAAAACTCGGCATAGACACCTACGAGGTGGCCACCGGGATAGGTCTTGACAGCAGAATCGGCAGACCATTCCTTGACTCCGGTATCGGCTGGGGAGGCTCCTGTTTCCCCAAAGACGTTGATGCACTCATCGCCTGGGCAAAAGAAAACAAAGAACCAACCAGGATCATCGAACGCGTCAAAGAAGTTAACACCGACCAACCACTCCGACTCGTCACAATCCTTCGAAAACACATCCCAAAACTCAAAGGAAGAACCATCGGCATCCTGGGTCTTGCCTTCAAACCAGACACCGATGATATCAGAGACAGTCGGGCGATACCCATCGTCAAAGAACTCCTCAGAAATGGAGCACACCTCAAAGCGTACGACCCCCAAGCGATGGATAATTTCAAAACACTCTTCCCAACGATTGAATATTGCATGTCAGCCACAGATGTTCTATCCTCAGATGCAGTACTTATCATCACAAAATGGGATGTCTTTAAAACCCTTGATTACCGCGGAAAAATTGTTATAGATGGTCGAAGATTGAACGAAGCGAAAACAGCGAAAATCTACGAAGGAGTATGTTGGTGAGCATGAAAGGAGTTATCCCTGCAGCTGGACGAGGAACCCGATTAGAACCGGTCACACTCGCAATTCCAAAGGAGCTTTTAATCGTCGGTGATAAAGCGATCATTGAATATGTCATAGAGGCGATGAAATCTGTCGGAATCACGGATATAACCATCGTTGTCGGATGGCGAAAACATGCGATATTGGATTATTTAGGGTCTGGAGAACGACTTGGGGTGAAACTGACCTATGTCGTCCAAGATAATCGAACAGGACTGGCAAAAGCGGTCCTAACCGCTGAACATGTCATCGGTGATGAACCATTCCTTGTGATACTTGGGGATAATTTCTTCTACCCACAGACTTTTCTGAAAGATATCCTTGCATTCCATAAAGCAAAAAAAGCTGATGCAACCATTGGGGTCGCTGAAATCGAGGATTGCACCAGACATGGGATGATACGACCAGGACCTGATAACCGTATCCTTGATATGGTAGAAAAACCGCAACCAAAAGATGCACCGAGCAATCTTGGAATTATCGGTGTGTATATTTTTTCCTCCTCGATTTTTGACGCAATAAAGAAAATTAAACCTGGGGTGAATAACGAATATCAACTGACCGACGCGATAAAAATGCTGATTGATACAGGATCTCATGTGTATTACACAAAAATCAATGGAAAACACATCGATATCGGAACCATGAACGACCTAAAGAAAGCAAATATATTTCTTTCCCAGCAATAGACAACGTGATATACTATGATGATCTCTGTTGTCATCGCCGTAAGAAACGAGGTCAATCACATCCAAGATTCTATACAGTCTATTTTTACCCAGGAGTATCATGAGCCTTACGAAGTCATCCTTGTTGATGGGATGAGTACTGACGGGACGTATGAAAAACTCACTACGTTGAAAAACCAATATCCGTTTGTTCTCCTGAAGAATGAAAAATTCAATGCAGCAGCTGGGAGAAACATCGGTATTACCAATTCTAAGGGTGATATCATCGCGTTTATCGATGGAGACGCCATCGCTTCAAAGGACTGGCTCCAACAGATAATAACGACGTTTGAAAAAACTGATGCAATCGGTGTTGGTGGTCCTGATCTCCTCCCACCAAATAGTACAACGACTGCACGGATGATTGGCTATGTCATGACGTCTCCTTTTGCACGTGGAGGTCGATTCAATCCTTCAACACAACACACCGCAATGGATGAAGAAAAATATGTGTATCATATCCCCACCTGCAATCTTGCCCTCAAACGAGAGGTTTTTAACACAATCGGACTCTTCGATGAATCCTTTGTGAAAGGACAGGATTTAGAATTAAACTACCGGATTGTCACCACAGGACATAAACTACTCTATTCACCAAAAATAAAAGTAGTACATCACAGAAAACAATACATTAAAGATTTCTCTAAACAGATCTATAAATGGGCAAAAGCAAAAGTCGCCATCATTAAAAAACATGGGATCAATGGATTTACCAGCCATGTGTACCTTTGGCCTCTGTATGCTATTGCAGGAGTTTTCCTTTCTCTTGCGATACTCTCACTTTTACAACTTCTTCCCATATTTTTCTACCTTCTCGCCTTAGGCGCCCTCGGATATCTATCAATCATCATCATCGAATCCGGACGACTCACATGGAAATATCGTGAGAAAAAACTTTTTTTATATGCTTTAGCACTTCTCCCCATCCTCCATATCAGTTATGCCTGTGGAGTCCTGGTTTCTTCAATAAAAAGGAAGATATGGTGATGTAATGAAAATTCTGATGATCCTTTCAACTCCATACATGGTTGACCCGCGAGTCTCCAAAGAAGCAACATCCTTAGTCGAAGCAGGACATGAGGTTCAAGTCATTGAATGGGATAGAAAAAAAGACTATCCAACCGAGAATGTAGCTGAGAACGTTAACCTTTTTCGAATTCATAACAAAGGATTGATGAACATACTTCCTCATGATTTGCTACGAAACCCTATTTGGTGGTATAAGGCATATAAAAAAGGAAAAGAGCTTTACCGTAGCGGTTTCCATTTCGACGCGGTTCATTGCCATAATCTTGATACATTACTTACAGGGGTGCTGTTAAAAAAAAAATTTGGTATCAAACTGATCTACGATGCTCATGAAATTTTCGGATACATGATCGCTCGAGAGATGCCATCCTTCATCGTCTGGATTGCATTTCAACTAGAAAAACAACTACTGCGTTTCGTTGACCATATTATTACCGTCAATGAACCCTTGCTGGAGTATTTTAAATCCATTAGTACAAAACCTATCACGATCATCATGAATTGTAAGGAATTAGTAAGTACTGAATACATCCCTCCAAAAACCCAGGAATTTACCCTCATTTACATAGGTGTATTACATACTTCTCGCATGTTTCCAGAGCTTATCGATATCATTGGAACAATAAACAACGTAATATTAATCATCGCTGGAAAAAAGGAGAATTTATTCGAAGAAGTACAACAACGAAGTAAAAAATATCCAAATATAAAGTTTCTAGGTCCAATCCCTTATACAGAGGTGATACCAAAAACACTTGCTGCGAACGCTGTCATTTGTATTATTTCCCCTCAGGATCCGAATAATAAAATAGGCTTAGCAAACAAGCAATTCGAGGCAATGGTCTGTGGAAGACCTATTATCTGTACAAAAGACACCTACGCAGGGCACCTTATTGAAAAGCTTTCCTGTGGTCTTCTCGTTGATTATACAAAAGAATCGATACGTGAGGCAATAATCACCCTTCGAGATAACCAAAAATTGTGTGAACAATTAGGGAAAAATGCGTTTACGGCAGCACAAACCCAGTATAATTGGGGAAAAGAAAAAGAAAAACTAGAGGCTATCTACACTGGTCTCCTGTAAGCTGATACAAAAACATAAGTAGTGGTTTTCTAATGCAGGGCCGTATGCTGAAAATAGGTGTTATTGGCCTTGGGTCAATGGGGAAAAACCATGCTCGTGTCTGTTCAGAATTAAACACGATACACCTTGCCGGGGTTTCTGACATTGACGCTACCACAGTAAAGACCATCGCAGACCGTTTTCATACAAAATCATTTACCACTCATAAAGACATGATAAGAGAAATAGACGCTGCGATAATTGCGACGCCAACAGTGACTCATCATAAAATAGCCATGGATATGCTCAATCAAGGAAAACATGTTCTGGTGGAAAAACCAATCTGTGAAAGCGTACAAAAAGCAGAAGAACTCGTAAAAAAAGCAAAAAAAGAAGGATTGATCCTTTCTGTCGGTCATATCGAGAGATATAATCCTGTAGTACGGTTCGTAAAAGACAGTATGGATTCAAAAAAACTCGGCGAATTGATTTCTCTAGCTTCAAAACGAGTCAGTAGTTTTCCAGGGAGGATCCGTGATGTCGGAGTGGTTTTTGATTTCGGGATTCATGATATCGATGTCATGAGATACCTTGGAGGCGAAGTAACCTCGGTATACGCACGGGCTGGTAACTTCAACAAAAACATCACGCATGAGGATCATGCGAATATTATCATGAACTTCGAGAATGGAGTCTGTGGTGTGATTGAAGTGAATTGGTTAACGCCAGTAAAAATCCGCAAGCTTTTTTTGACATGCTCTGAATATTTTGTCGAAGTTGATTATATCGATCAATCGGTGACAATGTCTTCTTCATCCTTCAGTAAGATCGATGAAATGAATTTGTTTAACGTGCCGATACAACATAACGTTAATACGGTATCATTGGAAAAAAAAGAGCCTTTGCGCAATGAGATACTGGATTTTATCCAGGCAGTCGAACACATGACAAAACCCTTAGTCACTGGTGGAGATGGACTACAAGCCTTAAAAATAGCAGAGGCAGCAACACAATCATATAAAACTGGAAAAGAGGTGAAAATACCATGATTCATGAAACCGCAATCGTAGAGGATGGAGTACAACTTGGTGAAGGAACACGCATCTGGCATTTTGCTCACATACGAAAAGGAGTAAAAATCGGTAAAAACGGTAACATCGGAAAGGATGTGTTTATCGACTTAAACGTCATCATCGGCGATAACTGTAAAATCCAAAATTTCGCCTCCTTATATCATGGGCTTACGGTTGGAAATGATGTTTTTATCGGACCTCATGTATGTTTTACGAATGACCTCTATCCTCGTGCAGCCATTTGGACCGATGAACGTTTAGTAAAAACTGTAATAAAAGATGGCGCTTCTATTGGTGCGAATTCAACAATTATTGCTGGTGTTACAATCGGACGATATGCAATGGTTGGAGCTGGCTCGGTCGTGACAAAAGATGTTGCTGATAATACCTTAGTGTATGGAAATCCTGCATCCGTACGAGGTTTTGTCTGTGACTGTGGAATAAAACTGGAAAAGAAAAGTAAGAAAAAAAACCTTCAGATTTTCATCTGCCCGCAATGCGGGAAAGAAATCAGCATCGAAAATTCAAAATCTATGGAGTGTGAAGTATGATACCAATAGCAAAACCGTTAATCGGTGAAGAGGAAAAAACAGCGGTGATGAATGTGCTGAACTCAGGGATGCTTGCCAGTGGTCCAAGGACTGAGGAATTTGAAAAAAAGTTTGCAGAATATGTTGGAACAAAATATGCGATTGCGACCACCTCAGGCACCACCGCATTACATCTTGGTTTGCTTGCCCTTGGAATCACAAAAGGTGATGAAGTCATCCTTCCTGCATTCTCGTTTATCGCTACAGCAAATGCTGTATTATTCTGTGACGCGGTTCCAGTTTTTTGTGACGTTGATCAGAAGACATTTAACATCGACCCTGAAAAAATAGAGAAACGTATAACCAAGAAAACAAAAGCGATTATGCCGGTTCATCTTTATGGGCAAGCTGCAGATATGGAACCAATTCAAGAAATCGCCCAGAACCATAACATCCATGTGATTGGTGATGCATGCCAAGCACATGGTGCGGAGTACGGTGGAAAAATGGTTGGTTCTTTCGGTGATGTCGAATGCTTTTCGTTTTACCCGACCAAGAATATGACCACGGGCGAAGGCGGGATGGTGACAACAAATAACCAGGATGTTGCTGATCTCATGGTTTC
>DATMWV010000253.1:0-2959 GCA_035562195.1 Thermoplasmatota archaeon | reverse complement strand
ATGAATTTTTACAGATGGCTGAAAACGAGATGACGGAATGGCTCATTCTTGTATTTCTTCAGAAAAAATCAAGGACATTACATGAATTAGCTACGCTGTTACAATGTGAAGAAAAAGATATCATCGAAAGTCTTACGGTGTTACAAACGCAGCGGTTAATCCAAGAAAAAAATGGTAAATTTTATCGAAAAAGAATCAATCATGATCTCTTAGTGGCGGACAAATAGATTCTAATCATAAACCCAGTCCAACAAGAGAATCCTCTCATGATGCCCCGATTATACCTTAATACTCCCATCATGTTTTATGATGAGTCGTTTCTGATTTTTCTAAAAAAAATCCTCCGAAAGATTTAAGAAAGTCTAATTTTTGTTTCTTATGTGGAACTTACCTTCTCAAAAGACAGAATAATCCTAAATAAAAAACTCAATGCCCTTGATCGATTTGTTCTAAAGTTCACAGCGATTCTTGAGGAAAAAAAAATCAGATTTGTCCTAGTCTCAGGATACGTCAGTATTCTCTTCGGACGAAACAGGACATCAGAAGATGTCGATATGTTCGTTGAACGACTCACGTATGAACGGTTCGAAGACCTCTGGAACACTCTTACCGGCACGTTTGAATGTATCAATACAACAGATGTGAAGGACGCGTACCACGAATATATAGCAGAAGGACTCTCCCTGCGTTTCTCGAAAAAAGGCACGTTCATCCCAAACATCGAACTCAAATTCCCAAAAGTCAAGCTTGATACATGGACACTGACGCAGCGAAAGACCCTTCTTCTTAACAGGCAACTCCTGTTCATCTCACCGTTGGAATTACAGATCCCCTATAAACTGTTCCTGGGGAGTGAAAAAGATATCGAGGACGCTGCCTACTTGTTTGAACTGATCAAGGAGTATCTTGACAGTGAACTGCTTACTGAATTCAACACAAAGCTTAAAACAACCAAAGTATTTAGAAAGTATCTCCTATGAAGACACCGACCATTGATTTGAAGGAGCTGAAAAAGCTCAAAGAAGAAAATTTCCGGGAACGGTTACAATTCCTCGAGAAATATGCACAATGGGTGAAGAAGACCTCCAACGAGAAATGGAGTTCGCAACAGCGCGATCTTATTGAATAATTTGCCATAGAGCAAGAAACAACTCATCAAATCATGATTCCTTGATTAGAAAACAAATGAAATGAACTGATTATTGATGGGAGGAGAACTTCCAATCATCACAAATCCTGTCAGGATTATCGGTTACTTTCGTGCCATAGATTTTCCATATCGTTTTCTCATCTGAAGGTTTATGTTACTTTTTCTCCGCATTCAAGACAGAATTTCGCACCAGGACTTAACTCAGCCTTGCACTTCGCACATTTTTTCCCCATGTACAGGTTCTCACCACAATTCGGACAGAACTTCACATTTCCCGGTAAGGGAGCAGCGCATTTCGGACAGGAAGCTTTTATCCTGTTACTTTTCCAATCAACCTTGCTGGGCAGATCCTCAGATGCGACCTGCGCATGGGCATGGATCTCTTCAACAGTCCGTGCCGCCTGGGCTGCTGCCATTTCCACCCCGACATCCGGGGCGCACTCTTTGTCAAGACCTTTTTCTTCGTTCCAACATTTTTCTTTGCAGACCCATTTGGTGCATCGTGGACATTGAATAAAAGAGGGCCGTATCTCCTCTATCGCCTCCTCAAACGCTTTATCATGAGCCTTCCCCGCGGTCATTCGATGAACTTCATCTGACGTAGAAGCAATCCTGCCGCCACTATCAAAAAGACTACCAAAGACACGCGCAGCCCCAGAGATTGTTCCGGTGGTGGATTTCTTAAAACTACTAAGATACCCATTCCCACATCGTTCACATAAAAACTTAAACTGATATCCTCTCTCTGTCGAGAGATCCTGATAATTATCCGTAAACGGTATTTTCATCTGCTACGTACCTCCTTTCTTCATGAAGTCAAACCTGAACATATTTTAATATTTTTCCTGCCTTGATTACCATCAATGACTACGTCGGGTCGTCTAGGACACCGGCCGTACAGTGATCGTCCAATGGTACACGTACTCGGTGACGAAGCTAACCAGCTCCGATACGATCTCCTCTGACAACAACCGTTTCCACCAACACAGGCGCTTCTTCATCTGGTTAATTCCCTTCAAAAACAAAAATAAGTTGAGCAGAGGTTAAAAAAAAGAAAAAGAGAAGGTGAACGGTTCTCTTTAGAACTCTAAGACGCCGATGCACCAACCCACAATGATATGGTTCATCAGGATCCCGTTGAAGTTCGCGGGGATGACCATTTCCTGACCACCGTATCGGATACCAGTTGTGCGCTGGCCCAGACCTTGGCCTACGTAGTGGACAAAGAGACATCGAAACGAGATCAATGCCCCACCGTTCACTTGCCGTGGTTGGGTCAGGGTGATTCCTTGCAGTGTGGTCCAACCGATTTTTCCTGTGTCTGTGTTCTTCGTAGTCAGTCCTGCTGCAATTGGGATCATGGCCAGCAGCAACAAACAGAGACAAATTCCTATGATTTTGTGTTTCATGTTTTTCTATTCCTCCTATGTTTCATCTAGATTTTTTCCTATTGTTCTATGAGAAGGATGGCAGAATGAGACTGAAATAATACTGTGGGGAATAAGTATGAACCACAATGATTCTGCCAGTGTTCTTTCCTTCCAGCTTTTTTTTCCTCCTCAAAATAATGATTGCCCTATATGAATATCTAACGTATTATTTATAGCTTATCATTTGTATTTTTTCGTAACAAAAGTAACAAGAAGTGATGGAAGAAATCGCATCTCACCTGGTTTTTTTCCATTCAAGCATAGTCATGGCCACTCAAATAAATTCATTTCATATCGCCTTGAGAACTGATAGGATGAAGACATTTTTTGATCCTTGCTTGGAATAACTCATTCTGGGAGAAATGGAATGAAGGCCGTA
>DATMWV010000252.1:0-2147 GCA_035562195.1 Thermoplasmatota archaeon | reverse complement strand
CCACGGTTGGCTAGGTAACGGTATGCAAATCAAGATTTTTTGATAAGAAATCTAATTTATTGTCTTCATAAGATTTAAGAAGGGAATGGGACTTATGATATAGTACATAGGTGAAAATCTTGAAGAAAGTTCTTTTCCAGGGGAAAGGATTCGCGTTCTCTGCAGTGATTTTACTTCTAGCCATCACTCTTATCCCAACAAGTAGTAGTACAATGATGAAACAAGAGTCTCAATTCGTGTTAGATGCGACTGACAACAGTACATCTGTCGAGTCGATGACCGTGCCTGAGGGTGTGGAGATAGGAGACCTGATTCTTGTTGATATCCGAGGTGACCAGGGGAACCCATGGAAACGACCTGGATTATTCAATGAACACAGTGCTATTTATATTGGAAATGATACGCTCATTGAAGCAAATGGTGTTGTACGTTATCGAAATTTAACCCAGTTCTGTCAATGGTGTAAAAATTTTATTTTTTTGCGAGTAAAAACCGCGAATGAGTCGCAGAGAATTGCAGCTGCAGAATGGGCAAAAAGTAAAATTGGTACAGCATATCAGGTTTTTTTTGATTTCCCCTGGTTTGGCTTGAAAATAGCAGACACAAATAGAAAGTTTCCGACAGCAAATCTCCTGTACTGCGCAGAGCTTCTCTGGGCGTCATATTATAATCAAGGAATTGATATCGATCGAGATGGATGGACCTATCCTTGTTGGATCACACCCAATGACATTCTCTATGATGATGACGTTGAGATGATCTATAGAAATGTCAGTAATAGCACCGATATTATTCAACCTGATAAAGGCCTATATGTTGCAAATAAAAAAATAGCTATCACTGTTTTTAATACGATTGTGATCGGGCCTCTTGATGTCACAGTCAGTACAGAAAATGAGATGATCACGAGTGTAGATTTTTTTATCGATACTGTGTACAAGGCAACTGATACGACGCCACCGTACATATGGAATTGGAATGAGCGTGGTTCTGGGAAAACAACAATACTTGCTGTAGCCAATGATGATAGTGGGAATCATTATTCATCGAAAATGTCGGTGTATAAATTTTTATAACCCTGAATATTTTTTTTAGAAATACACGGGGAATGCAGGTACGTATGCATCCATAAACTATAAAAAAACACAAGGCATGTGTTTTTGTAAAGAATTGGATGGTGTTCGTGGATGGGATATGGTGAATACAAAACTAAAGTGAAACTTGATTATATTCAAGATTTTGAGATGATGTTCGAACGGATGAAGATTGATCGTCCGAGAGAAGCGGCAACCTATTATACGATCCTCATAATTGATTGTCCGAAAGAGTTTTCTGAGTTTCTGAAAACAGCTGAAGAACTCACAAATATTACAAGGCGTCCATTGGAAACGGGGCGGAATTCTTTGTTGAAAAACGGGTTGATCGCCGAGGTGTTATTCTCAGCCCATTCCGAGGAAGATTTCGGACGGGAAAGCTATCTTCCGGTGCATCCCAAGGTTATCTGGGAGGATATCAAGGATGATTTGAAGACGGTGATAGCATCTGAAACGTTTACTGCGATGTATAATCGGTTGAATGAGTATTCGACGTCCTATAATGATCATTTCAAGACGTATGGGATTAAAATCAAACGCGATGGGAACGTCACACTTCGGTATAGTGGGAAATGGATCTTGTATAATATCCTGAACAATTGTTTGGAGAAGAAGAATAATCTGCGTATGCAGATTGGTGGGGAACGGTTCTTTGACGAGCCTTTTGTTCGATATTTCAAGAAGTTTTTAGCTCTCAACACCAAAGTTGAGCTTCTGATAGATTCTGAAACAAACATCGATATTGCGAAACAGTTGAAGAATGCGTATGGCGATAATCTGGACATCCGGTATTTCTCGGAGAACACTTCTGGGACGATGCGGAATTATGTGTTTGGTAAAGAGCTTGCAGTGAATGGGATTAAGATCCTTGCTGAGGAAGGCTGTGAGCCTTGTTATGTCGGCACTGCGTATGTGAATCTTGAGGATATTGAGCTGTTGAACGGAAAGTTTGAAAACCTGTGGGGTCTTGCAAAAAAACTCCCTGAGAAAGAAAAGTAAGATTCCCGCTTTATTCCCCCCCTTTTTTTTTATTTTTTTAATGAATGGTATATC
>DATMWV010000251.1:0-18117 GCA_035562195.1 Thermoplasmatota archaeon | reverse complement strand
ATTAATATGCTTCATAAGTATTTCACAAACGGATGCAAAAAAAGTTAATGATTGTTGATGATGACCCTGATATTCTTATTACCATACGAGAGCTCTTTGAAGCAGAAGGATTTGAAGTGTACACCGTCCCTTGTGGAAAAGACTGTATCGATGAACTGGAACACGGGTTCAAAGGCATCATCCTGATGGATATCATGATGCCTCATATGGATGGATGGACAACCATTCGCCAAATCGTGGCAAAAGGCCTCGATAAAGGAAATATCATCACAATGGTGTCAGCAAAGGATGAATGTGACTGGAAATTCGATGATCTCAAACAATATATAAAAAACTATATCACAAAACCATTTGACAATCGGCAGTTATTACAAACCGTAAAAAGTTATTTTGCATCGCCGCCGTGATGAGTTTCTAATAGCTCCTATTTACACCATTTTTTTCGTTTGTTTATGCAGAAACTCATCAACCTGCTGATGAATATCACGCGCGATATCAAGTTTCACTGAAGAAGGATCCTGCTGAGAACCCGAAGCAGCAGCAGTCAGCAGATAAAACTGTCTCTGCAGGGTCTTCAATTCGCTTTCAACTTTTTTTTGTGTGTTCACCAACTGTTCTTGTAAACCCTGCATATCAGATTTTAACTCCTTTACTGAATCAAAAAAATCAGTCTGCACATCTTCCTGTTTTACAAAGATATTTTTAATCAAAGCATCATCAGATGAAAATTCAGGCATATTTTGAACATATTGCCGAAGAGCAGATCGTAACAGTTCACTGTTGGTCATACCCTTCTCATTAAACTGTGCAATAACCTGTTCTTCTCTTTTTGAGAGTTTCAACGCAATCGTTTTACCCATGCATATCCCATCCAAATCCCAAGCAGGTGAATACATTCATCGCATATAAATACAGATGATTTTCATCATGAAGTCTTATAAAGAATACGCAAGAATGAACTGATAACAAAATCTTTTAACACCATGACAATTCCCAAAATATACCATGTACCCACTTGACGAATGTAAAAAGGAAATAACCGACCATATTCAAAAAACAATAGCACCGTATCACATACCTTATGAGATACGAGTAGAAACACCCCCGGGAAACATGGGTGATTTCGCATTCCCTTGCTTTCCACTCGCCCCACTGCTAAAAAAATCACCAAACGAGATAGCAAAAGAAATCGCAATGGGTATTTCTAAGAGCAAATGGATAACTAAGGCAGAAGCACAAGGCGGATACGTGAACTTTTTCATTGATACAACGAATTTAACATCAGTGACTCTTCAATCTATTTTGAAAAAGAAAGAAACCTATGGGTACTTACAAAAAAAGAAGAAAAAAGTAATCATCGAACATACGTCTGCGAATCCAAATGGTCCGTTACATGTCGGTCGGGCAAGAAATCCAATCATCGGTGATACACTCGTTCGCATCTACAAAGCAGCAGGCTATGATGTTGAATCACAGTTCTATGTCGATGACATGGGTAAACAAGTCGCGATTCTCGCATGGGGCGTCCATCACATCGAACAAAAAAACATACCTCCTACGGATAATACGAAAGCAGATCATCAGATGGTTGGATACTACCAAACAGCAAACGAACACATGGAAAAAGATCGAAATGTCGCCGAACAGATAACAGAAATCGTCAAAAAACTAGAACAGGGCGATCACGACACTATCGAAATGATACATTCATCTTACGCACCTGTGCTTGAAGGAATCAAACAAAGCCTTGCCCGCATCAATATACAGATTGATTCCTTTATTCCAGAATCAACATTCATCTACGATAAAAGTGTCGACAACGTCATCAAAGAATTAAAGCAAACAACCTATTGTCATGAAGAAGATGCTGCATTTTATCTAGATATGGAATCATTCAACATCCATGGGAGAAACACAAAATTCTTCTTCTTAAGACGTGATGGAACAACCCTGTATGCAACACGAGACATCGCGTATCATCAATGGAAAGCAGAACATGCAGATATCCTGATAAACGTTCTGGGGGAAGATCACCGCTTAGAAGCCCAACAAGTCAAAATAGCCTTAGAGCTTTTACACACCAAGATACTCCCTAAAATCGTCTTCTACGCGTTCGTCTCTCTCCCTGGTGGTAAAATGTCTACACGAAAAGCTCGTGTTATCTACCTTGATGATCTGATTGACGAATGCATTGAACATGCCTACGAAGAAGTGAAAAAAAGAAGAGCAAGTGAGCTTACAGAATCACAAATGAGGAACATCGCAGAACAGGTCGGCATCGGCTCCCTACGATATAACATCATAAAAGTTCAACCAGAAAAAGACATCGTCTTCACATGGGAAGACGCATTAAATTTCGAAGGAAATGCAATCCCGTTTATCCAATATGCACATGCAAGAGCATGCAGCATTCTTTCAAAAACAAACATCAATGATCAATCGTTTGATCCGACAGTCCTAACACATGCTTCCGAACGAACCCTTATTAAAAAACTTGCTCTATTCCCATTAGTAATCGAGGATGCCAGCAATGGATTTAAACCACACAGCGTCGCGAACTACCTCTTTGAAGTCGCTTCAGCTTTTAACCAGTTTTACCGGGATTGCCCTGTGCTTTCTGAGGAAAATACTGTCCTGCGCAGCTCCAGACTCACCCTGGTCACTGCAACAGTAATTGTTCTAAAAAACGCTTTAGAGTTACTTGGAATCTCGGCACCAACGGAGATGTAAATGGAATACAAACTCATCAACTGTGATTCTGTTCTCAAAGTCATCACAAAGGAAGACTCACTTTTTCATGGGAACTACTGCATAGATCCCTATCAAAATTGTGAATTTGGATGTCAATACTGTGATTCCTCATTTGAGAAAACAATCTATGTAAAAAAAAATATCAAAGAGATACTGGAAAAAGAACTCCAGACAATAAAAAATGGTAGAATCATCATCGGCTCCGTCAATGACCCCTATCAGAACGTTGAAAGCAAATTCCAACTCACACACTTGATTCTAGATACACTAAAAGACTATCATTTTCCCTGTCATATTCTGACAAAATCACCGTTGGTGTTAAGAGACCTGCCTCTTCTCTCTCAGCTCGATAGTATAATCACCATCAGTCTGTCATCGTTAAACGATCAAGTCATTCGAATCTTTGAACCAGAAGTCCCCACTGCAACAACCCGCCTTCAAACACTCCAAAACATGCGCAACCATGGTTTGAAAGCAGGATTGGCGTTGATACCGATACTACCCTATATCGTCGAAACCGAGTTAGAATCTATAGTCCAAGCAGCATCGAAAGCCAAAGCCCAATACCTCTTACATAAACATTTAGAACTGAAAGGTGATCAAGAACGACATTTTAGAAATTTGATAAAAATACATTATCCCCATCTTCTCTCAAACTATGATACATTATACGAGAACGATTACACACCACAGGAGCAATACCTTCAAGAGATAACAACCACTCTTCAAAAATACTGCAAAAAATACAATATTTCTGATACAATTCCGCTCTAACTTATAAAAAATGATTAAAAAAACATTATCGTTTCTTTTTCTGTTTCATCATCCTGTCAATGAACGCCTTCTCATCAGTGTCTTGAACGTCTCTCTCCTTTGTCATCTGTTTTTTCCGTTTTAATATTTCATCAATTTTTTTCTCATCTGCTTGGATAAAAACTTCTTCATCCATCTCTTTTTCCCTAGATTGTCCAGCGTCTAAAACTTCTGTTTCTTCGATACCCATATTGTTCGGCAATGGAGCGATCCGTATCTCTGAGGAACGATGTGAATAATCTGCTCTGTCTAGTTCCGAAGGAATTTCGGTTTCTTCCTGTATTTCTTCTTTTTTAGGCAATGAAATGTTATTGCCTCCAATGACCGTAAACGCTTCAGTGATAAAATCAAGCTCATCTCGAGTAGGACACCAGCTAATCGTCTCGTTTTCCTGATGGAAATTCGGAGCGTTTCTATCAAATTGAATGCTCAGGACAAGCCCTTTCGATTCCAGGTCTTTTTGTATCTCTAACGAAATAAAGATATTCTCGTTTCTCTTCATAGTGCTCCCATCAGGGTAAACAAAAAATCATATCGTCTATGAGAATTTATACTTTTCTTTTTCTCACACAGAGTGATTTATTGATATTGAAAAAAGAATAATTATTATAACCAATTTACGATATCTTCTTATAGGTAAATCAGACTTACGAACACGGATGAGGAGACTGTCGCATGAAAAAAATCATGGTTGTCGACAATGAACCAGATATCGTTGATCTAACAAGAACTGTGCTTGAGCTTGGTGGGTACACAGTCGTACCATCATACAGTGGTGAAGAAGCGTTACGCAGGCTTGAAAAAGAGAAAGTCGATTTGGTTCTTCTTGACATTATGATGCCGGGGATGAGCGGTTGGGATGTTTTCAATCGTATTAAAAAGAAAAACAAAGACATTAAAGTTGCTTTTATGAGTGTCTTGGATATCTCCGATAAACGCAAACAAGTCTTAATTGAAGAAGGATTAGCGGATTACATCATGAAACCATTTGATAAAGAAACACTCTTACAACGAGTCGATAAAATATTAAAAATTTGAAAATATTATTAGTATCATTTACCGATACCGGGATGCAAAAAATTGGGATGCAAAAAAGGTAAAAAATACCACTATGATAAAAATCATGCAACGGGAACCCGAAATAGTAAAAATTCTACGGGAAGAAGAACGACTACGGAATCTACAGACAAAATCCTGCTCTAGCAATGAAACTATCGTGACAACGGAAGATAAACCGGTTCATGAAACAGAGAACTCCAAAAAACTATTTGCCTCCAATACGAAACAATTGAATACCTTCACACCTGACCAAATTGAAACCATCTATCGGACTTCCTTTGAGATCTGTCCATTTGCAATTCTTGTTCTAGATACATACCAACGGATTATCTCCTGGAATCCTTATACAGAATCGTTCCTACACAAAACCAATGAAGAACTCTACTTGCAATCAATCCGCTCACTGCATTCACCTGACGAATGGAGTAACATCAAACAAAAACTAGACCACCATACAGGACTTGAACAGCAACTAGAAACCACAATTCTTCTTCCAAATAATGAAACAAGAGATGTTTCTATTCTCTCCTATGTTTTGAAAAAAAACGATGGGGAAAACCTTGGTTATCTCTACATTATTCAAAATACCTCTAAACAAACACAATCAAAACACCAGATCGATTCTCTAATACAATATACAGAGGATTCAATATATCTGTTAGATATCAATTGTCACTATCTCATGGTAAATAATCAACTTTTATCACAACTTGGTCGATCCCGTGGAGAGGTGCTGGGAAAAACATTTACTGATTTTCATTCATCTGAGGAAACCAAAGATTTTATTCAAAAGCTCACCAGAGTCTTTGAACAGGGGGTTCCCTTTAGGGACATTCATTGTAACGAGGGCAGATGGTATGTAAGAACCTTAAATCCCGTCAAAGATTCAACTCTGTCTCATACAACCGCGGTTTTGGTCATTTCACGAGAAATCACCGAGGATAAAAAAACAAAGGAAATGTTATTAGAAAACGAAAAAAAGTACCGGACTCTATTTGACTTTTCCCCTCAAACGACTCTCCTTGTTGATAAAAATGGTACAGTCCTCGACGTTAATGAACGAATTACTGAATGGATTGGTTACACACCAAATGAGATGCTGAAGAAAAATCTTTTCGATGTTCCTTTTTTAACGAAAGAATCAAAAAAATCCCTGAAAAAAATATTTTCAAAGAGGTATTCAATAAAAAAGATTCCACCTTTCGAAATCGAGCTGCTCACCAAACAGAATACAAAACGACTTGGAGTTGTGTCTTCAGCCTCCCTAAAAGATGAACATGGAGATGTAAATAGCTATCTTATCACAATCTCCGAATTCGCAAAACAAAAACACAGACACGAACTATGGAAAATGAAAGATACTTCCATTACTACCTCCGTAAAAACACTTAATGAAAGTGAAAAAAGATTCCAAGTGGTCTTGGAAAATTCACTTGACATGATTTATCAGTTAGATCTAAAGAAAGACACCTATGAATATGTTAGTCCATCGTCAGTAAAAATCATCGGATACTCTCCTGAAGAGATGGTGACCTTTACATCAAAAAATGTAGAAACGTTAATCCATCCTGAGGATAGTGTACGATGGAACCAACATCTAAAAATAGTCACAAACCATCAGCAAAAACAAAATACCATTCAATCCATCGAATATCGTTTTAACCATAAATCACGCGGGTATCGGTGGATGCGTGATACCTGCACAACTATCTTTGATGAGAAAAACGAACCGATTTCAATTATTGGAACAATTGAAGATATCACCGATCGTAAAAAAATCTGGGAAGAACTCCTTAAATCTGAAGAGAAATATCGTATCCTTGCAGAAACATCTGCTGATGGTGTGTTTACCACAGATTCCCTTGGACGTCTCACCTATGTAAACCCGTCCTTTGAAAAGTTATGCGGACGCCGAAAGAGTCTGATTCTAGCGACACCATTCCGGAATTATCTTCTTGAAGACTCTGTCTACTTCTTTCAACAGATTTTTATTGATGTTCGAAAGATGAACGATAAAATCGAAAACGTCGAATTAGAACTTGTTGCTGGTGATGGTTGTATCATCCCAATTGAAGCGAATATCGCACCATTAGCCAAACAGGAGGAATTTGGTGGTGTGGTCTGTACCATTCGAGATATCACACAACGCAGAGAAATCGAAGATGAATTAAAGAAAAATGAACGTTTAAAGACTGAGTTTATGAACATCGCTGCTCATGAGCTTCGATCACCGGTCACACCAATCAAGGGATATCTGGACCTCATCATTCATGATAATGAAAGCAATCAAAAAATTAAGAATTGGGCAAAGATTAGTCTACGGAACGCTGAACGATTGTTGAAACTTGTCAATGACATTTTAGATGTGTCCCGTCTTGATAGCGACACGATGCGATTTGACATGGAGAAAATAGACCTTGTTGAATTGCTAAATGAAATCGTTGAAGACATGAAGCCAGCGATTACGAATAAAAAACTTGAGTTTCGAGTAAACATCCCATCTCCACTTCCGCATGTCATCGGTGATAAAAATCGTTTATCACAAGTGTTGAAGAATCTTATTGGAAATTCCCTTAAGTTTACTGATTGCGGGTATATCGGTTTGGATGTGGAAAAGAAAGACAATCATATCCTCATCGCTGTCGTTGATACCGGAATTGGGATATCAAAAGATGAACTACGGAAAATTTTTACAAAATTCTATCAGGCGTACACTGGTGAGGATCGGAACAATGAAGGAACTGGATTAGGGTTATTCATTTCAAAAGAAATTGTAAAAAAACATAATGGAGATATTTGGGCGGAAAGCGAAATCGGAAAAGGAAGTCGATTTATCATCCAACTTCCGTATATCTACAAGATGATAGTTGATTTCAAAACGTGAGGAGATATGGCGGAAATCAAAAATTCAGAAGTCCTTGGTGGAATCTTGCGTACATTATACATGGTCGCAAGTAGACGAACCTCACAGACTTTTGCAGCCACTGTCATTGGAGCTATTATAAAAACACTCGAGCAAAACTATGATTTTTTGAGGTACATCAATATAGAAAACCCTGAGTTTACGAACTCTGAGATAGTTATCAACATCTCAAATGATATCGACACTGTTGAACCTACGAAAATTGGGACTGCGGTTGAGGCGATCATCAGAATTGTCTATATGGATCTTGTAGGAAAAACTGGCCTGTTCTTTATGAAAGAATTAAAAGAACAGGCAGGGGACCAAATTATCACCGAGCTACGGAACTTTGGTGTAGACCTTGGGCTTCTCCAAACAGAACAACGCTATATGCATCGACAGCACAGAAAGAAAAAACAACAGACACAAATACGGAAAGTCAGTGAAGGAATGGAACATTGTGATGATGTCAGCCTTCTGGGTTACAGCTGGAAAAATGTTGGGTCCTGGAAATATGATCCCTTACAAAAAACCTGTGTTCTCTACAGTAAGGAAGGAAAAGAACTTGACCGCCTCAATCTTGATACGATTATTGAAAGCTATGTCACAACCCTTACGGAAGAATATGAAGATCCCTCCGGTGAATACGAAGAGGAAGTCATGCTTACCGAGAAGGAAATCGAACTTCTTAAGATGCTTCATTCTCGGGATATGGATGCGGAGGTCGCATCGGTGGTGCTGCACGTCTCAAAAATAGAATTCGAACATATCGTGAAAAAATTGCTACAAAATGAGCTTCTTCATTATGTGTCATATAATGAAATTGAACTGACTGAAGAAGGTATACGATTTCTTTCTGAAAAGGAAAATGAGATAAAACAAGATACGCTTGTCTAAGATTGTTTTTCTTTTGCAAGGTTAAAGATAAAAAACTCCATTTCTCCGCTCGTTGCGCTATTGCCATCTTGGTCATACACCTTTGTTTCAATTGTATGTTTTAAAAAAGCTTTTTCGTTCCATTGCCAAAACACTGGAAAAGACGATACTTCATCTTTTAACTGTCCATCAACATAAAACTCGGCTTTGCTGAGATTCTCATGAGGGATTTTCACGCTGATTGGCCCGACAATAACTGATTTGAAGAAGGGGATTATTTTTTTATTTCGTATATAGATGAATCCATCGATAGAGACGTTTTTTACTTTAAAAAAAATCAATAGCCCTCCGATTGAGCCTATCAACAGACCCATAGCGATCAAGAACCCGTTCTGCTCTAAGAAACTCTTTTGGGGTGCAGGTAGATATGCGAAGTAAAGATAAACGACCGATGTGGAAAGGTATCCTTTCCCTTGCAATGCCTGTGCATTAATCTCGAATGGGTAGGATCCATTTTCAAGATACCCTGGCGGGGTATAGAGATAACTTGTCTCATCCAAACGGATTAGCTGGGATTCTACATTTAATGAAGCAAAGGTCGCAGAGACGATAGTCACAGGGACATTAAAGGTGATTTTTATTGTCGGGTGATCGTTGTTGATGAGCCCTCCATCTGATGGTGAAAATATCGCAGTCGGTTTCGGGAAAATATTATAGAATGAAAATTGATAGGTTACCTCCGGGTCATCGAACACATAGATTTTATCATTTTCTCTCCAAAATTTATCCATGGAAATTGTTCTACCTAACGTCGTGATAATAACTTCTGCATCAGGGTATTGATCGTTGATTTCAAAATAAATCCACTGTCCTTTGTCAACAGTCACAAATACCTGTGCCTGTTCGTTGACTACATCGACTACCTTGTTTTGTATGATGCCAATGCTATATGAAATCGGATAAATAAGATCGGTCGTTGTGTCCCAGAAGAACTCAGGGATTGCATCTGAGCCGATGGAGAGAAGGAATAAGATATTGTCATTGAAATTCACTGGTTGGCTATGAACTGCAGTGAGTTGATGACTTGGGTCAACGAATGTATCAACGATACCATCTCCATTTGTATCATAACAGAAAAATTGCTGTGTGAGTGATATTTGATATCTCATATTGATGTAATCCAGTTGATTGGTTGGGATTAAATGCCTGTCTAGGGAAACGATCGTCACATTTGTATGACTCATGCCTGTATACCCCTGATCATCCGTCACTGATAATGTTACTGCATAAGTACCGTTCGAATGATAAACATGCGTAATTGTACTGCCATTTTCGGTCGTGCCATCACCGAAGTTCCAAACATAGCTAGTGATTGTTCCATCAAGATCAAAACTTCTTGATCCATTAAACGTGATTTCCTCTAACACATAGCCAGTATATGGTCCCCCATGATGTGCAATTGGTTTCTTCGTATTATTCGTATTACCTGCGATGTCCGATGCGTTGATGACACAAAATACCCTCTCCGGTCTTTCTTCTATTAAAATCAGTTTTTCATAGTAGTTAGTACCTTTATGATCCATGGTACTTTTCATCTTATTGCTACTATTAAACCAATACTCAATGGAAACTGTTGACACGATGGAATCATCGGTTACTGTCACCCCAAACGTATAGCTGTTCGGTAAATCTTCAAAAGATGATCCATAGCGGTTGATACGGATCACTGGTCGTTCTGTATCAATGATTCTAATTTTTTTCGTCTCAGTAACAGCATGATTCCCCCATGTGTCACATGCATAGTAATGATAGGTGAGATTCTGTATGCTATGTGCAAGAAGTACTGTCCCAACAAAATAATTTGCCTGAGACAGTGCCATGGTCGTATTGTTCCCAAGGGTTCCATGGTTCCATACGACATAGACCTTTAGATCAGAAGCAGTCGCATCTGAGGATGTTACGGTGGCATTGAACCTGAATGTTTTGAAAGGTTTCCCTGTCGTCGGTGAATTGTCCTTTATGATCGGTGGATTTCCGGGTCGAATAGAAAATGTTTGATTGACTGAACGGTTCCAATTCCGGGGATCTTTTGCGTCTACAAAAAAGGTATAGTTCCCGGTCGGTGAAAATTTTTTGTTACAATAATACGTGTTTCCTGTTTTATTTTGCGTGATACTGAAATTTGATACTTGTCCTGTTGGGGAAATAACGTTCAGGTAGACATTCTTAATTTTTGTGTTATCGGTAATGCTGACAGAAAGGTTCGTAGTCTTCCCCACCGTCTGTGTACTTGGGGCGACACTAGGGATTCCAATGGATGGTTTTATGGTATCAAGCAGTGGTCCTTCATCAGAGTTCATCGTATAGATCGAGTAGGCATTGTCTGCAATCCCATCCAAGTCATTGTCGATAACTCCCTCGCTAGATTCATCATAATCATCCCAATAATTCCCACACAATTTCGTTCCTTTGATGATGTTAATCCCATTTGTCTTTATGATATTCCATTGGTTGCGATCGATACTCTTGTCCAATGCATTTTCTTTGTTATCATGGAAATAGTTATTATAAATCACGTTATCTAAGGTAAAAAAATCAAGGTACATACCATATTGATTGTTATAACAGATTTGATTATTTTGAATATCATTATCGGTAGAGTTATACATTCTGATTCCTGCGATGGTGTTAGAAGTGATTGTATTATTGTACACCGTATTATTGTCATCAGCAGAAAGATAGATACCGTCTTTTGTATTCGATGAAATCATGTTGTTGTAGATGTTATTGGTTGAACCTATGATCATTATTCCATAGTTCGTATTTCCAATTACGATGTTGTTGTTGATATTGAAGTTCATGCTACAATTTTCTAAAACAACCCCTGAGTTATTATTATTGTAAACTCTGTTGTACACGATGGTCTGGTAATCACTATAATCATTCAAATAAATCCCCTGATTGCCATTTTCAGATGCATTGTTATTTCTGATGATGTTGTTCTGGCATGTGCTATTTAAGAAGATTCCGCTTTCATTGTTGTTTTGAATGTCATTGTTGTAAATAGTAATCCCATCGGATGCGTAGAGATACACACCGTTTTTGTTCCCAGAAATTGTATTAAAACTGATATTCGCGTTATTATGTGACTGGTACAGTCTGACTCCATCGCCAGCGTTGTTTCGAATGATGTTGTCATAGATAAGATGGTTATCAGTGTTATACAGATGAATCCCATGATATCCATCTGAAACAATATTATCGGTGATAATCGAATTTTCACCATTCATTAGAATGTTACTTGTTCCGTCTAATGCATTAGTGTTTGTTATGGTAAAGTGACTGATATTTACGTTATCTGCATTGACCGTTATCACCGTTGTTCTGTTACCGTTTATGATGGTATTGGTGCGGTCCTCACCAAAGAGGTCGATCCGATGATTGATTACCAGATTCTCCTCATATGTACCATTGTAAACGAAAATTCGATAGCCATTAATCGCATCATCGAGAGCATCTTGGATGTGGATATATGTCTCTCCTTGTCCAACGTACAGGGTTGGAGGTGTGTCTGCTTTACAAGTTACAAAAGGACTCAAAAAGCATACGCAGTTCGTAAATTGGAACATGACAATTATCACTATCAGAAACTTCCTAAGTTTCATCCCATCCGTGTGCATATGTACTTGCATATGCATATCTACTTATATCATAAAAATATTCCTATGTATTGCATCAGAACTAGGATGATATTTTATCGTTCCCAGGTCATTCGTTGGTCTAGATACGATGTCCAAAACAAGCGAAGATTTTCTATGAGTAAATCATTGGTATCGACGACGGTTAAGTCTTTTAATATATCTACATCTATGTTTTTCCCTAGACTTAATCGTCTCACCTGATCTTCTAATAATTCTTTCATATCTGTGAACTCACGTTCTATTTCGACATACCATCGTTTCTCTTTTTCATACGGTTTTTTTATTGTTCTTGGATTGTCTAACCATTTCTTTAGAAAATCATCAGCATTTTTTTTCAATGCCGCTGGTGGTCCCGTATGCAGAATAGTTTTTGAAATTTTTCTCATCTTTGGTTCAAGGATGATGTACACGTTTTTCTTTTCGACAGTAAACGTAGCATTGACAATTGTAAATCCGTACTGTTCGCAGAGTTCTCGAACGGCTCGTACAGATTTTCGTATCTGCGGGTACAGGTTCTCAGGGATAATCTCTGGTTTTGGAAATCTGACGCCCATGAACTCTTTTGTATCAATTTTATTTCTGATATCCTGTAATGACCATGGTTGGAGCGTGTTTTGGAAAAAGAAGCTGAGGCGTGGTATCTTTTTATATTCCTGGCATGCTTTTATCAGAAGATTGAATTTTTCATTGGAGACTGCAGAGGCAACATTTCTTTCAGGGTCAACCGGGTCAATAAATATTAATGGGGTTGTAAAATCAGGATAGGCTCTCTTGTCTAGAGCTAGTTTCTCCCCGTAATTCCACTGTTGGACCTGTTCTATCAGCTGTTGAAAACTCCCGTATTTTAGAATCATGATTTCACAGAGGTATCCAGAGAACCCTTCGATTTCAGCTTCTGCTCCGTAGCAGCCAATACCTTTCAAAAATTGTTTAAAGAGACGTACTTCTTTTTTCTGTGATTCTTTGAGGTGTTCTTCTATGTAGCGTGTATGTAATGGTGTACGATCTACCGCAGAGAGTTTCTGTGACGCTGCTTCTATTTTATAGCAAGGGACAAGTTCAGTTTTATAGCCTTTGAACAGACCACGGACGTAGGGATGTTCAGCGTAACATTCTTCCTGTTCCTTGAGGATCGCCCGTCCGATAGCCAGTCCGTTCTCCTCTAGAATTTCTCGTGGAACAGCGGGTGGGAAGAGCAGAAAAAGGTCAATATCTAATGAGGTTCGTATAAAGGTGTCTTTTGCAATTGAGCCAACCAGTTCGATTTCGATCGGTATCTTGGTTTTTTTAATCTCACTTGTTACTGCAGCTTTAAGTGATTTGATGACATCCTCTATTTGTTTTTTTTCTTCTAGACTCGGTGTTATCTTTTTTAGTACAATTGTTTCAATCTGTTCTGAACCCGGAATCATCTACGTCTCCTTCATGAAGTGTTTTATAAGATAGAATACCCCCACAGTAAGGAGTATCCCACCGATAACGTCAGTTATCCAATGAATAGCTAAATAGATAACTGAGCAGATTACGCAGATGGCGCAGAAGTATGTCAGGTAGATGAATCTTTTGTTATTGGTCAACGATACTGTTTTTACAAGAAGCAACGATACTGCGACATGAAGCGAGGGAAAGCAATTATTGGTTGTCGTCGTAGTATAGAAGAATTGTTCTATTGATGGGATAACCATATTTAATGCCGAGGGTGTCCCATAGTAGCTGTAGACGTTCGTGATTGGGACAAATAGATAAAAAGGTAATGCAATTGCGTAAATCCCAACCAGTGAACAGGCGAATGTTTTCATCGCTTTCTTCTCGTTAACCATGATGAAATAGAGAAGTGTGAACCAGAGCATGAATGGGTACAGACCGATGTAGACAAAGACAAAAAAATAGATAAGCACTGGAGTCCAGAGCTGTGAGAACCAATGCACGACCCCATCTTCGATGAATTGGATGCTTGGGGTGAAGGTATCACCGATCATGTTCGTTGTCATGGTATCCAGGATATTTACTTCAAGAAGATGGATCACGACGACACCAATGATGAGACCGACATAGATGGATTGGTACGCAAAAATCTGTTTGTACTCTGAAAGGGGTTTTTTCCACGTGTTTTTTGGAACCAACACTAATAAACCGAAACAAAATAAGATGAGATTAAGAAGTGCTAAGATTACAAACCAGGTTTCTATGATTTCACCGCCGTCTCATAAGCGCACTTCTCTTAATGTCGTGTAGATTGGTCCTTGTGGGGTCAGTTCACTTTTCTTTAAAACGATTGATTGTACCTCTTGGATTGTGAATTCTTCTTCATGGTACTGTTCGATGATGTTGAGGAGTTTTTCTTTGTTTCTCGCAGTTTTCAAGCGACCTACGGTTAAATGTGGAGAAAATCCTCTTGCTTCCTTTTTGAACCCCAGAGGTGATAGCAAGGTGTCAATAACATGTGCAATGGGTTCGATCTGGCCGGCATCGATGATACCGACCCATATTACTTTTACGTAATTTTGATTTGGAAAAACACCTGTCCCTCGAAGTGTGATAGGAAACGGTTTGATATCTTTGACCGATTCTTTCATACTCTGTTCGATTGCGTCAATATGTTTCTCGTCGGTATCTCCAAGGAATTTTATCGTGATGTGTATATTTTCTGGTTCGACGAGTTTTACGTCAGCACCTGTTTTTGCTATCTCTTTTTCAAATGATATAATTTGAGGTGTCGCTTTGATATCGATTGCGATGAATCCTCGAAAGATCGACATGATATCCTCCAATTGATACCAAGAAACTCTTTCCCTCTATATAGCAGTATTTCAATTTCAATCGTTTAGGCTCTTCTCTACCCTTCTAAATCAATGTGATAGGTGTTCTGCGGGTTTTCTACATGAATCTGCTGTGATTGTTGTTCTGACAAGAGGTTTTCTTCCAGGAGTTTTTTTGTAAGTTTCGGAACAGATTTTGGGCCGAGCACAGCACCAGGTCGTCGCATATCGTCAATGTAGTCAGTCTCCATTAAAAATCGTGTTCCTTTTTGTAATGCCTCAACGATATTTCTTCTTGTTGAAAGCACCGATGGCATGAGACCAAAATTTTCATCATGGGTAATGAGTGGAGGAGCGAAATGCTTGACTATTCTGTCTGCGGGTAAACCAACTTTTCTGCCCATTTCAACAAACTCTTTGCATTGGGCTGGTGTCGTACTTTCCGTGTGTAACACAACAGGTACTCCAACATCTTTTGCTTTTTCCATCCCATAGATGAGAATCTCATTTGAATCCTGGATGATTTGCTGGTCGACAGGGAAATGCGGTCGTCCGATCTCGCCAAGTGCGATACATTTCTGCTCTTTGCAGAAGACCGCTGCTTCATCCATCCCTTTTTTCATAATGGCAAGTGCTGTTTCCCTTCCGAATTTCTCATGCAACGGTAGAAGATCAACTGGGTAGGGACCAACAACAACAAACACCCCAACTCCCACAGCAGCTCGTATCTCCTCTGCCATTTGGATCGTCTCCTGATAACAGGATCGGTAACTTTTTTCTTTTAGAACAATCTCTGGCATCGGATATTGGCACAGAATAAAATGAGTACCACCGGCGTTCTGGAACTCACGGACCGCATCAAGGAATCTCCCGTCTCGTCGAAGATGGAGATGGTTATCAAAGCAGATCACATCAGATACCTCAAATAAAGAATAAAAAAGAATAATATAAAGAGATAGAGTCGTTTGAAGTATATTACGATTCTATCTCTGCCTCATTGAGTGTGTTTTTCTTCCCAGATATAATGACAAGGAAATCACGTGCGAGGATCCACCCAAGATACCCCATGAAAAACGTGAAAAAACCTATAATGCTGTAGATGACAATGTTTTTAATTGATTCGGTTCCCTCTTGGATCATTACAACCATCGTACCAGCGGCAAGATAGATAAAGATGAGAAGTAAAATCCATCGCAATGCATTCATTGTAACATGAAGACTCAGAAACGGTTTTATTGTCAGTGGTCTTTTTCCCCCAGATTTTTTCACATTTTTCCCAGATGTTCGAGTTACTTTTTCGACAGTACATTGGACTGCTGACGAAGGAAACTGTTTTGATTTTGATGGTTTGATATCTTTTTTTTGTCTGAGTTGATTGAGACGATGTCGTTTATGAAACGGTGCTAAAGGAAGCACTCGTAAAGGTGCATTTTTAGTTTTTAAATTTCGCGAGAGTCTTTTATTGCTAATTTTTCTTATCGACACCGTTCTTCCTCCTAGTGAAGAATATTTTTACGTGATCCCAAAAAAGCAACAAATGAGAACTATAAAAGGCTGTTTTGTAGATACCTATGCATCTACGGGGCAGCTCATTATCCCTTCGGGGTGCAACCTTTTATGCACCTACATGTTCGGCAAGGTATCCGCGCTGGATGTTATATATCTGCGATGATGCTGATGATATCACCGTCTTTTAGCTGATGGTCCGCACCGATGATACGATGGGTTCGTGCATCGATGCCCCTGATGAAATGATCCCCAAGGTCGGTATGGACCTTATAAGCAAGATCTTTTGCGGTTGACCCCCTTGGGATTAAGTGCGCATCGGGAAGTACTCGTCCTTCTTTGTCCGTGAGATGATGTTCATCTTGTACGGGGTAGACAACGATAAGATCAAGCATACGAACCGCTTCGTCGACGCATCGCTGCACACCAGTTGACCCGTATTTTTGAAGGACGTGTGTTCTGATATATTCCAGTGCTTTGAGTTGCTTTTCGGAGAGTCCTTCTTGTTTTAGGACCGTGAAGTCGTTACTACCTGGTGTATAGGAGATGATTCCTTTTTCTGCTGCATTGCTTAATGCAAGTTCGCTTTCAGCACTGCAGGGGATAACGATGTATTGTGTCAACTCTTTTCTTTTTTCCATCAGGTCCTCTGGTGCTTTGTCACATTTGTTAAATGCGATAATGATTGGTTTGCTGATCGCACGCATATAATGCGTCATTTTGAAAATCTGGTCGTCTTTCCAGTGTGAAGGTTTGGTACTATCGAGATTGATTTTTCGTATCGCTCCTGTGACGTGTTCTTCTCGTATTCCTAGGCCGGTGAGTTGTTCTGAGAGCATTTTTTCTATTTTTTTGCTTTCAAGTTCGCATTTTCGCGCAATAATCTCCCAACTTTTTTTAATAATGCCGAACAACCAATAATTGATTTCTTTTTCAAGAAATTCGACGTCTAAGAGCGGATCATGGGCACCGATTTCACAGGGATTTCCTTCTGCGTCTGTGCTTCCCGATGCATCGACGATATGGATCAATGCATGGGCTTGTCGTAAATCATCTAGGAATTTATTTCCTAAACCTTTCCCTTTGTGAGCATCAGGGACTAATCCTGCGACATCAATTGCTTCGATAGGTACAAATCTGATTCCATCGATACATCGTGAGTTATGAGGTGTACAGGTGACATGAGTATCTCGACAAGGGCATGGTTTGCGTATGTACATGACCCCTCGATTTGCTTCAATAGTCGTAAAAGGATAATTTGCAACCTCCGCATGAGCTTTTGTTGCGGCGTTAAAAAAAGTGGATTTTCCAACATTTGGTTTTCCAACAATGCCGAGTTGCATTTTTCCTACTCCAAGAGTTCTTTTACTTCGTCGACTACGTCGACATCGTTTTCGAAACGTTTAACCTTTTCAGATGCTTGTTCTTTTGAACTATCGACAAATGAGATTCCTTTTTTTGCATGGAGGGTTCCCTGTATCGAGGCAGTTTTTGAAAGTAAGATTTCATCTCCTGATACATTCCCTATAATATTAGTTTGCTCTGTGATATTGACCATGGCTATTGATGAGATGTTCCCATGGATTTTTACTTTTTTACCGACAAAGATGTTCCCCGTTGCTTTCACGGTGCCAAAGATTTCTGATTTCTCATCGACTGAGACATTGCCTTTAACGTCATAGTTGCCTAATAATTTACATTCTTTGCCGACTTGAAGATTTCCTTCGACTTTTGAATTTGAAATACTCAT
>DATMWV010000250.1:0-5430 GCA_035562195.1 Thermoplasmatota archaeon | reverse complement strand
CATATAACAAGAAGAAAGAATGATTCAAGAGAGGAAAGCAAAAAACATATTTAGTCGTTTTCTTAAAAATCAAACAGGTTTTTTTGTTTAGTGAGTTGGTTTAATGACGAAAAATTTTCAAGAATCGGCTCGATACGGTCTTTGGAAAACTGATGTTCGTCACAGAGAAGACGAATCACTGCGGATGGATCAGGCTTCGACCATTGAAGGGAATACTCCTTTGTGATGGTTGGCTCAAGAAATATTTTTCTGACGATAGCGATTTCATCAAAGGTAAAATTCCTCTCAACCTCAGGAATACTACTAAAAGCGTTTTCAATGGTTCCTTTTTCCAAAAGGAGCTTGAGGCTTTTTTTCGGACCATATCCTTTGACACCATCATTAAAATCAGTGCCGATGAGAATGGCGATATCAACGAGTTGCTCCCGGGAGACCCCGAGTTTTTGAAGACCAGGCTCAAGACGGATCCGCTCTGGGTGAACAGTGGTATATGCTTGTTTGTTTGGGAGTTTTCGTTTTTCTGAGGACGTCAGGTTTCGTACTAACACGGGTGCTCCGAACAATAGACAGTCGAAATCCTGGGATCCTACCGCAAAAGCATCCCCTTTCCGAACCATATAACTCGCTTGCGCTTCCCCTTCAGAGGGCGCCTGGATAAAGGGGATCCCAAGAGCCTCGAGCAGCTGGATGCTCTGTTCGATGATTTCAGCAGTCACCCGTGAGGTCTGCTGTGCTTTTGATTTCGCTTTTTCCAAGTCACCTTTTTCAAGAGCCTCTTTCCATTCCCGTTCCGCCTGTTCTTTGCGCTGTCGTCGCTGTTGGATGGTCCGCGCTTTGAACGGATGAGGAGTTCCATCGAACACATACACCGGGCGGATCTTGGCTGCCACCATGTTTGCAGTCCGATAGAACAGCCCGGATAAATGCGACGTGATCCTTCCTTGTGAATCCTTCAGTGGAGTCCCATCTCGCTGCCGGATGCTGGAGAGAAACTGATGAAGGATATTATAGCCGTCAAGTGCCACGACACGGTCTTTGAAATCCTCAAATCCGCAAGGTTCCTTCGTAAATAATTCTCCAAGGTCAACACCCATGAGCTATCCACATCTTTTCAAGGGATAAATGCCTTTCTTTCCACCCGATATGTTTAAAGAAGGAAGATCGATTCCCATGTTCGATGAAACGAGATCTTATCTCCATGCTCGATGTGAAAGATGACCTCAACGACATCATAAAACTGAGCATAAAACTCAAACTACAATCAAAAAAAGGAAAACGTATCGAATTTTTGAAAAGAAAAACCCTTGGGATGATCTTTGAGAAACCCAGCACAAGAACACGGGTTTCTTTTGAGACAGGGATGACGCTCCTTGGTGGTCATGCCATCTTCCTTTCATCTAATGATATCCAATTAGGACGAGGAGAAAGTATTGAGGATACCGCACAAGTGCTCTCCCGCTATGTCGACATGATCATGTATCGTGCGAAGAGCAACGAGGCGATGAAGGAGCTGGCAACTCATGCGACGATACCTGTCATCAACGGACTTGACAACAAAGAACACCCCTGCCAGGTGATCACGGACCTGATGACCATCCAAGAACACAAAGGCAAACTGAAGGGACTGCAGTTCGTGTACCTCGGCGATGGAAACAACAACATGGCACATTCCTATTTACTTGGTTGCGGCATCGCTGGGATGAACATCCGAATCGTCGCACCAAAACAATACTGGCCGGAGAAATACTACAGAGAAGAAGCGAAAAAATTCGGTGTGACTGTCGAAGTTACCGATAAGTTACAGAATGCGACAGCAGGTGCTGATGTTATTGCCACGGACACCTGGGTATCCATGGGTGATGAGACCGAAAAAGAAAAACGAATCAAGGACTTCAAAGGATATACGATTGATACGACTATGATGAGTGCAGCAAAACCAAATGCGATCTTCCTTCACTGTCTCCCTGCGTATTATGGATATGAAGTGACTGAAGAGGTCGCCCATGGCAAACAATCAGTGATTTTCGATGAAGCAGAGAACAGGATGTGGGCGCAGATTGGGATCATGGTGACCCTTCATCGGCACATGTTCCCATAATTGACAAGGATTTCACTTGCCACGGTCCATGCTGGAATCATCTCTGGATACAGAGAGATGACCTCATTGGCGATGGTGTTGATATCCGTATGAAACTCACCTGAGGGAAATCCACCAATAACACAGAGAATATGGTGTTTGTTCTGTTTTTTAAGCTGTGTAAAATACTGCGGGAGCACCACCGGTGTTCCATCTATTGAAAGAATGGCAACAAGATCTGCATGTTGTTCTTCGATGACTTGTTTCAGAGAAACATTCTCTCCTAATGAAAGGAAGGGTTGTTTTTTATCAGGGAGGTCATGGTTCTCAAAGAGTTGTTCCAGAAGTCCAAGGAACCGTTCGTAGTTTCGCATAATCCGTGTCTTCGGATCCACTGTGATCACCTGATCGTGTCTGGTGTGAATACAAATATGCAACTGACCTTGTTTATTCACGATGGATTCAAGTGCGGTGAGTAAAAACAGATGAGTGATATCAGGACGTCCTCGTCGTCTCCCTTCAGGGAGATGTGCCATCGCGGCATGATGATAGTTTGAATCCAGAAGGATCTGCCTTGGCGGTTTTCTTCGTTGTCTGGCATGGGCAATCACCGCTGGATGACGGCTGAGCTCATCAGGCATCAGTTCAACTTCTGATTCTGCGAGCACCAAGGTTAACATACCAAAGCCTCAACTGAGGATTTCTTCGAGCTGGTTCTGTTTGATCGCATATCGTATTTCTTGTGCGATCCGTCTGCCTGTGGAAAGATCATGCTGAATGAGTTCAGAATAAGGTGAACCAGAGATATACGGGTTTGTTCCAGCGACGATGCGTGCTGAGATCTCAAAGACTTTGAACTCCAGATCCTCTGTGACAACCGTCTCAAGGCAGAACGGGCCGATGATGCCACCGAACAGCTCAAGAGATTTTTCCACGACCGCTTCTCCCATTTTAAAGACCTGAGGCAAGAGTGACTCTCGCATCACAATCGGGATGTTCCCGGTGACAACGAACGTTGGGTGAATCCCTAGTTCTTCAAGTTCTGCAATGGAGCCAAGTCGTTGCACCTCATCAATGGTGGTCTCATCTCGGCGGTCCATGGAAAGCAGCTGCAGACTTCCTTTTCTGAGCTTGTATGCATCATTCTGTATCGGTGAGTAGAAATAGTGCAGATAATACCGGGTGCCCATCACAAACTCTTGGATCGTATAGGGTTTGTCATGCTTCACTCGTTTGGAGAACTCCGCGAATGTTTTTGCGATGAAGAATCCTTTTCCGCCTTTGGCTCCATGGTATTTCACGATCACTGGTTTTTCGATGTTCCGTGGGTCTTTAATTTCCTTTGGCATCGTAATCCCTGCACCTTCAAGCCAGACGCGTTCTTTCTCACGGTCTGACTCCCACATCAGCACATGTCGGTTTCCGAACGTGGGCACCTGAAGGTTCAGAAAATTCTTTGGCCCAAGATACTCGACAAATGAACCATGCGGGATGACAATGACGTTTTTTTGTCGAAGTTCATCAGCATATTTCGCGATATCCCTGTAATTGTCAACGATCAAAAACTCATCTGGTTTTGCGAGTGGGAACGCGTCGTAGAATTTCTTTACCTCGCCAACGGAGATGCCTAATGTTTTAAACCCTTCTTTTCTCGCACCATGAAAAATCTGAAGGCTGGAATGCGAACAGACTGTCGCGACCGTCAGGTTTTTTGTGTCATAGGCGGAGAGGAGCTCTTTGATGCTTACTTCAACCATTTGGTATCTAACTCCCAATACGAGGATAACGCAACCCCTTTTTTTATCAGTTTCGCATGAAAAAAAAGGATAAAAAGAAAGTATGGTTAGAATCGTTTCTTGTTGTCTCGTAAGCCTTCGACGATTTCTTTGCCAAAATCAGTGATGCGATACAACTTGATATCTCGATGTTTTCCTCCCTCGATTTGTTCTACCAAATTCAGACTCAATAACGATTCATCATCACGATATCGTGTGTTCATCCCGCGGATCGCCCCGATCACGTTCGTTGGTGTGGTCTTTACATTATACGCGATCTCTGAGGTATAACTGCCACTTGGACTGATCTCAAACAGGTAATCTGCGATCTTCTTCCGCACGCTACTTCTCCGAAGCGACCTGATAATAAGAGGTTTTAACATCTCTGGAGAAATAACTGTTTTCTCTCCATCCAGCATCCCATTCCACTTAGTGGGTTTGGAATTGCGTTTCCCATTAATAAACTAATCGGTTCAACATCATCGTACGGATGATGCGATGATGTGCGAAACGAAACAGATAAATGTCTGTTCTTGTTTACCGAATGGTAGGATGGGATAGCTATGTCGATCAAGAAAGAACTCTTAAATGAACTATCGGAACATCAACTGAAACAGCTTGCAGAAAGTAAAGGAATTATCTTTAAACTCAACAATGTACAGAAGAAATATTATCAGAATTGGGCTGAAAGAGATAAACTCGTGGATCTGATGACAACAAACGAACATATCACGGTCTCTGAAATAGAGAAATTCATCCAAGCTAAGAAATTCTAATCCATCATCTGCTTGTCACGACACTGATTTTTTTACAATACACCTGAAGAGAGCACCTGCTGCAGAAGGGTGAGACTGGAACACAGATTGTCTGTCCGAATCGGACAAACAAATCATTGAAATCATCCCAATATTTCGGGGGAAGAACTTTTCGTAATGCTTGTTCGGTTTCTTCCGGGGTCTTGGTTTTTATCCACCCCAGCCTGTTTGGGATCCGATGACAATGGGTGTCGATCGGGAGGTACCCGTGTTTCTTATGGCCGTAGACCATGACGATGTTTGCGGTTTTTCTCCCGACTCCTTTCAAGGTGAGTAATTCATTGAAATCATCAGGTACCTTTCCGTTATAGTCCTCAAGCAGTGTTTTGGAGATATCTTTGATTCTTCGTGCCTTTGTTTTATAGAAACCGACAGGGTAAATCATCGTCTCAATTTGTTGTTCTGTCAATTGTACGATTTCCTGCGGGGTATGATATGTCGTGAGTAACCGTTGTGACGCCTGTGCGGTGACCTCATCTTTGGTCCGCAGGCTTAACAGACAGGAGATTAATGTTACAAAAGGGGTTTCAGGGATGTCTTTTTTCTTCTGCGAGACAATCGGTTGTCCATACGTTGCCATCTGTTGTTTTAGCAAGCGAAAGATGGTATCGAAATGAAAACTATCTTGGGTCATATCCTCCCTGAATGAATCACTCTTTAAAAGAATAATTGTAAAAGAAAAAAAAGAAGAAAAGAAAATGACTGTTTATCGTCGTTTTCTTAAGAGTATGAACGCGACTGCGACCGCTGCGAGAACTAGGAC
>DATMWV010000249.1:0-2676 GCA_035562195.1 Thermoplasmatota archaeon | reverse complement strand
GAGTAATCTTTTATATAAAGAAAGTATTTCATATTGTAAGTCTGCAATAGTCTTGCTATGATTGGATGTGATGAGGTAAAAAAAACACACAACGTCGAAAAATGGAGCGATATTTTCCCTAAAAACATTAGAAGTTCTCCTTTGTTTTAGAGGGGGTTAGAGGAGATGGATTCATGAAAAAAGATCCTGAAATAGTAAAAATTCTACGGGAAGAAGAACGATTAGGTACACTGCAAAATCAAACATCGATTGATATGAATGAAATGGGAATTTCAAACACACTAGTTGAACAACATGAACCCATTCCCACACGTACTAATAATTCCTCTCGTTACGAGTCAAAACGCACGGTTATTGATCTGATAAGTCCTCAGGAGAAATTTGAAACTATCTTTGAGAATTTTTCGGTCGCCATCACTTTAGCAGACAACCAGGAACGCATTGTTTCATGGAACAAATACACTGAAGAGCTCTTTGATTTGCAGGAGAGCGACTTGTTCATGAGACCAGTAAGTACCCTGTATCCCCCTGAAGAATGGGAAAAAATACGTAACGAAAATGTTCGTCAGAAGGGAATCCGGTATCGAATGGAAACCAGGATGCTTCGGAAAAATATTGAGCCATTTGATGTTGATCTCTCCATCTGTATTTTAAAAGGTTTTAAAGGAGAAATAGTCGGTTCCGTTGCTATCATAACAGATATCACCGAGTTGAAAAAGATCGAAACAGAATTAAAAGAATCTGAGAAAAAATACAGAACGATTTTTGACAACTCTGCTGTCGCTATCACTATGACTGATGAGAATGAGAAAATCATATCCTGGAATAAATATGCAGAACTGTTGCTGGGGATGAACAAGGATGATTTATATTTGAAGCCTGTCAAAGATTTATACCCGGTTTCTGAGTGGCAGAAAATCAGGTCACAAAATGTTCGTCAGAAAGGCATGCAGCATCATCTTGAAACAAAGATACAAAAAAAGGATAATCAACAAATAGACGTTGATATATCATTAAGCGTCCTTAAAAACCATGAAGATCGGGTCGTTGGTTCCATTGGTGTCATGAAAGACATCAGTGAACAAAAACGTACGGAGCGAAACCTTGAAGAATCTGAGAAGAAATTCAAGCTCCTTTATGAGAAAGCACCGGTCCCCTACCACACATTATCCCCAGATGGCCTTATAACTGATGTCAATGAGAAATGGTGCCAAATATTTGGGTATTTAAAAGCAGAAATCCTTGGGAAATCCATCTTTGATTTCATCTCAGCAAACGAAAAAACCCTTGCTCAAAAGTCCTTCGCTCAGAAGATATCTGAGGGAAAATCATATACTGGTGGCCGTGAACGGGAATATCATACAAAAACTGGGGAGAAAAAACTCTTCATAAACCATGATTTTTTCATGTTCGATGAAAACGGAAAAGTCATCGCTATCTATACGACGATGGAGGACATCACGGAGAATAAAAAAGCAGAACAAGCGTTAAAAGAAAAGATCAGCGAACTTGAGCGGTATAAAGTCATCACAGTGAATCGAGAGATGAAAATGATGGAGTTAAAAAATGAGATTAATGAACTTCACGTTCAACTCCATCAGAAACCAAAATATTAACGATAATAAGGTAAACCTGCAGAAGAGCGTCATACCTGTTCAATTTATCATATTTTTGGATGAACTGAAAAGAAATCCCATATCACCGTATTTGCGTTAATATCATGAGTCGTCCTTCCAATGAGCGACTCTGGGAAATATTGGTATCCATCTGGCCACGTATGACCACCGTTATAGATGGTGTAGAGAGTTACCTCCGTAGCATTCGCACCATTACTGTACGTATCTTTTTGAACCCACGTATGATCTGTCGGATCTCTATCTGGAAGTACTGTGCTGTTAGGGGGGGAAGAGCAGTTGTTATGGGACACCCAAAATAAAACCGATTCGGGTACAGATAGAACGATTCCACGAGGATTCCTAGGGAAACCGACTAGTCCTCCTTCCCAAGGGACGAGCGGATCATGTGTACCGCTAATGACGCACACCGAGATCGACGCATCAGAGATGTTTAAGGAGAGCAAATCGATTGGGAGTGCACCAGCCACTGGTGCTATTGCCGCTATTTTTTCAGGTATCTCACAAGCGAGTCGATAGGACATCATCGCCCCATTGGATATCCCTGTGACAAAAATTCTATGAGGATCTATATTGAACTCCTGGGAAAGATTCTCGATAAGGATGGCGAAGAAACCGACATCATCGATGTTTTGCTGATGTGCTGGGTCCGAAACATTTTTTCTGCCGTCATTCCAGTTTTTCTCAATACCATCAGGGTACACTACGATGCAATTCTGTTGGTCTGCTATGGCATTGAACCCGCCAAGTGTCAAGCTTCTCTCCATGCCCTCACCGGTGCCACCACCACCATGAAGAACAAAAAGCAGTGCTGATGTGCTATTTACGGGTAATTCTGGTGGAATGTGGATTCGATAGGTCCGCTGCAGTCCATCAGCGTTTATTGTTCTTGTAAACGTATGAGGATTTTCCGGTATTTTATACATACATCCTGTCAAAACCATGATGAATGTTAGAAGAATTCCCATGAGGATTACTTGAACTACTTTTTCATTCTTTGTTTTCATGCTATATCACTTTCATCCTTTAGTAAAATTAATAT